>WTJU01000105.1 GCA_011526285.1 Candidatus Arcticimaribacter sp. | reverse complement strand
CCTGTAATCCAAACCCTTTTATTTTTTAAATCTTTTATAATGTTATTCGTTTAAATTCAATTTTCAAATTTTATTGGTAGTTGAACTTTCTCTTTCGGCCAATGCTTTAGTTACCTTTTCCTTCCATTCATCTTCTTCCCCTGGGCTGGGCATTACAAACCCACCTTCCATAGCCCACTTCCCGTCGATTTCCATCATGTTGATATGGATTTTATCTTTATTCACCTTGAGTATTTTAGCACATCCTGTAGTGAAAGCTTCTCTCGCTTTATCGATTTGTTCTTTTGTTCTTCCCAAGCGCACGTTGGCATGTACATAAAGAGATTTGTTTTTTAAGAGAGGTATTCCCTCAAAAAAAACAACATGAACAAATTGCTCTGGTGCAACCATAATGCTACAATGTGCTGTTGTGAATAGATCGACCAATTCTTGCTTTATAGCGGGTGCTAAATTTTTATTCGATGTAAGTCCGTAAAGCGGCATAGTTAAATTTTTAAAGGTGGATTAGTATTTGATTCTCAAACGAAGAAAACCATGGGTCATTTTTGAGGTAATGGCTGTGTATATCGTCTTTAAAGTTATCCAAGGGCGATACATGGGATGAATCCGCTTTTGCTGTGCTGCAAAAAAACGATCTACCCAAGATGTATTGGCTACCGTTATCACTGTATCCAAGGGCGAAATGCTATAGTTTTCAATTAAAAACTGGGAATACACCTGCATTAATTCTTCACGTTTTACTTTGTCAATATCATCTTCTACCTCAATCAGAATAATTGTGCCATTGGAAGCTTTTCGTTCAGCAAATGCAGATCCTTTGGGAAAGATCATCCACAAAACAGTTAATTTTTCATCGCTGTAATGGGTTTTGTAGAGTGCTTTAAAACTGGCTTCTATGGCTTTAATCTCTGACGAAGAAAATTGATGCTCCTGAACAATACAATTGATTCTCTTCATATTAAAATGGGGGTAATCATTATTAAAAAACGATTGACTTTTATCATTTTTTCTGCGTAGTATATTATTAAATATACACAAAAGATTATTTCTCAAATACGAACGTCAAAAGTGGTTAAGTTTGAGAAAATCTTACCCATTAAGTGTTTTTTTATTTAACTCATTTACAGTTATTTATTTTAAAAACACTTTTTTTGTATATTTGAGTATAACCATAAGCTGGTTCATTTATATATATCCAACTTGAATTAAACCGTTCCTATTGATTAGGAGCGGTTTTTAGTTTTTTTTAGCTTTTGTAAAATTGTTTAACATTTATATATTTGCGCTGATCAATTCTACACCATTGAATTGGTTTATGGTTATGAAGCTCCACCTTCGGGTGGGGCTTTTATTTTTTTACAGCCTTGGTTTTCTAATAACTGAATACTATCAGAAGGGTTACATAATTTGATTATCGCTCTAGTTATAACGATTCATAAAGACCGATGAATTAAAGTTGCGTGCGTAAATCTAAGAGTGCGATAACTTTTCACAACGTTCAGAAAACCTTAAATTGTAACTATCATAAATAAAACTCGAAGTTGATTTTTATTCAAGGATGCTTAAAAAATCAGCTGTAATAACTCGTCTAACTTTCTCATGATGATGAAACGCTATCGCTATTTGTTGCTGCTAATTTTTAGTAAGACTTACCTATTGTGTGCCCAAATTCCTGACGGTTTTTCTTCCATTCAAAGAGAAATTGAGGGCATAATGCTTGAACCAAGATATAAGACAGAAAACAATTTTACTGGGAGAGTAGTAGAGGGTTATAAAAGCCTTGAGTTGATGCTTACTGTAGAAACGATTAACGCCTTACAAGCCGCACAGAAAGAGTTCAATAAAAAAGGGTTTAGTATAAAAATTTTTGATGCCTATCGTCCACAAAAAGCAGTGAACTATTTCATTGAATGGGCCAAATATCAGGCAGATACGCTAAGAAAGAATGAATATTATCCCCACTTGAAGAAAAGCGAACTTTTCCCTTTGGGGTATATTGCAGAACGTTCTGGACACTCTAGAGGCAGTACGGTTGATTTAACGCTGGTTTATTTTGATAATGAAAACACGCCCAAAGAAGTAGATATGGGCAGTAGCTACGATTATTTTGGCGAAGAATCGCATGTGTTTTATGAGCAGATAACAGATGAGCAAAAAGAAGCTAGACGTTACCTCAGGAAAGTAATGTTGAATAATGGTTTTAAGCCCTACGCTAAAGAATGGTGGCATTTTACCTTAAAAAATGAACCTTATCCAAACACTTATTTTGATCACTAAATATATAAAACAGATGCACTAGTGCTTGTTTATAAAAGGCTAGAATTGAATCTTATAAAGTATATCCAAGAAAAACCCCAATTGATTAACATCGTTTATTTGGTTGTTGGTTTCGTTAAACCGTCTAATGAATAAATTTTCACGATTGGTGAGGTTCAATAAATCAACAGACCATTCTTGACTAACTTTTTTTCTGCCTTGACTCCTAAGACCGAGTTTTAAATCCCATCTAAAATAATCGCTGTAACGCGCATTAAAAGCATTTCTTTCGTCATATACTTCATTTCCGTTATTGGCGACAGTAGCGGCTAAATCAATGGGTGTATAATAGCCTCCACCCGCTCCTGTGAATTTTGTATTGACAAAAAAGGTGAATTTAGTTCTATTTTTTAGTGAAAAAGGAAATTCTTTTCCGCCCAATGCATTGTAAACATAGCGGTTATTAAAGGCTGTATTTCGTTCAATACCATCGCTAGCGATGTAACTCGACTTAAATCTACTCGCCGAAAAAAGAAGATAGTAGTTTTTGTTAAAATAACGTTCTAACGTCATCTCTACCCCATAGTTTGTCCCGCTACCATCATTGACTAAATTTCCTTTTCGTGTAAAGCGAAAGTTAGCTCCTTCATTTAATGATGAATAGCTGCTAGGGGTAGCTTCTACTGCTATTTTATCTAGTGCTTGGTAATAAAGCTCTGTTTTTAGTGTCCAATTCGAGTGAAAATTCCAATTATGGGCAATTATGTAATGAAAACTACGACTGTTGTCTAGCGTTAGATTTGAAGCATTGTAGCGTTGTGTATTGGCATTATAACTGGTATAAAATAACAAGGGCAATTGTTGGGTTTGAGTCTGCTTTCCAAAAGAAGCGCTAAAACGGTGAATTGCATTGGGAGACCAACTGATACCGCCACGCGGCTCTAGACTCTGATTTTTATTCAACGAAAAATAGCGACTGTGAAGCCCAAAATGTAAATTCAGCTTCTCAGAAAATCGGTACTTAAATTGACTAAACACCTGTAAATCGCTAAAATTGCCATCAAAATCTGCAACTGTTCTAAAATCGGGTAAACCGTCTTGGTCTTGATCTTGAATTTCATTTCGCGCTAAATTATTTCGATTACGCACCTTGCTTATGACAGATGAATGGTTAAACAATAGACCAGATCTCAGACTTAATTTTGGATTTATTTTACTGTTCAATACACTAGAAAAAAGCAAGTTTTGTTTTTCGTCTACCAATCGCAATACTTCATATTTTACTGGGGTTTCGCTGGTAGTTAAATAATTGTCTTGAACAACTTCATTTCTACTACCTGTATAGGCGAGGGTCGTTTTTAAATAAGTTCTGTCACTTACATACGTTTTGTGATTTACCCCCACTATAGCCAACTTTGAGCTGTTGTATAAGTCTTCATTAGGATTGGCGAATAGGTCATCTTCATCAGTCTCATTGCTCAAGAAATCTATTGCGCTTGCACCTCCAATTCCAAATAGTGAAACTTGTCCTCCAGCTAGTTTTCCTAAGTCTAATTTAAACGATAGGTCTTGATAGTTGGGAATCGCATTGGTGCCAATTGGAATGATGTTTAAGCTGGTTAAAGCATAACGATAGCTCACTAAATAGCTTTTGTCACTTCCTTTTTTAAACGGTCCTTCAATTTCTAATTCTAGTCCTCCTGTGGCATGTATTTGTGCTGTAATTTCAGTTGTATCAAAATTCCCACTACGAAAATTTACATCAAACACACCAGAGGTAACGTCGCCATATTCAGCAGGGAAAGCCCCTCTTAGAAAATTTGAACTTTTCAATAAATTGATATTGAGTGCAGAAACTGGACCACCCGTAGTTCCAGCAACAGCAAAGTGGTTCGGGTTGGGAATAGGAATTCCTTCTAAGCGCCAGAGCACTCCTGATGGTGAATTTCCCCGTACCAAAATATCGTTTCTTGAATCATCCGTATTTAATACACCAGCATAACTACGGGCTAGGCGAGCTAAATCACGTCGACCACCAGAAAAGCGTTCGATGGTTTCAACATCAAATTGTTGGGCGCTGTTAACAGCCATTGTATTCAACATTCCCGAAACTGATTTTGCGCTAGAAAGTTGAACAATGACCTCGTCTAGTTGATCTAAGTCCTCTTCTAAAAAAACTTCAACTACAGCTACTTTACCAGCATTGATTATCAACTCAGGGAGTATTTTAGATTTATACCCCAAATAGCGAACCTCAAAAGATTGTCTGCCTAACGGAACGTTTTCCATGCTAAACTGGCCGTTGGCATCAGTAATAACTCCATTTGTAGAGTATTCACCGTTTGAATCCAATAAAATTATATTAACGCCCGCTAAGGCTAACTCAGAGTCAATGTCTTTAACCGTTCCTTTGAACTGTTGTTGACCGTAGCCAATATAAATTAAAATAAAAAATAGGGAGTAAAAAAAATAACTTCTCATAGAATGGACGAGCCTAGTGATGACGAAGATAATCTTAATCAATCATTTAATACATATTAAATGGTTCTATCCTTAATAATGGTGAAAAGTGTAGTTCTCACGAACCAACACTTACCATGCGTTTTTATTTTTTCTCTTTCTTATTCTTGGTTTTTTACCATTAATACATTGATAAATCAGTTTGTCTTATCAACAGAAACGTCTTTTTTTTTGGGTTGCCTTCCTGTGGATAGTTCTCTATCTATTTCTTGCTGCAAAATATTTTTATGCTGAAACCTATTGGAGAAGCTTATATAAATCACTCCTTGTTTTTGCAATAAACTTCTTGTTGATACTGCCCTTTGCTTTTGTCTTGATTTTAGTGAGCTCTTTCTTGTTTTACTAGATTAGACAGAAAAAAGCAGTGCTTTAGTTGGTTTTATAAAGGAACATTAAACCTTTTCACTACACTGGCTCCCCAAAATAACTATCGATTATAAATACGGAAATGGAAAAAAACCCGTAATTTGTATAACGAATTGAATTTTAAACTAGTATGGCCTAAAGCCTAATCATTTTAATGGTTGGTATTTGGTCGCTTAAAACCAATGGAAAAAGGAAAGAAATATATTTCTCCTTTATTGAGTTTTGATATTCATCTCCAGAATTATCAGAACATGGTGCGTGAGTTTCAAAAGAAAAACGATCTCACCCACCTCAAGGCAATCCTCAAGGACAGCTTGACTACTTCTTTAACTGAACAGGTGTTTAAAGAAGATTATGATGCCCTTGTGTTGACCAAAGTAAATCAATCAATACTTTGGGTTAGCGATGGATTCAAAGATATGACAGGCTATTCCAAAACTTTTGCATTGGGGAAGCGTCCTAAATTTCTTCAAGGACCAGATACTTCATCAGCCACAAGAAAACAAATTCGAGAAGGATTAGCCAATGCGCACACCTTTAGCGGAGCTTTGACCAATTACCGTAAAAATGGGGAATCCTATTTGTGTGATATTAAAATTATCCCTGTTTATAATGCTAAAAACAAGCTAATTAATTTTCTGGCTTTTGAAAGAGAGTTACCCGAAGATTGATCGTGCTTTAGCCTAAGCATTTACCCTTCCTTATTTTTTCCACTTTGCTTTCTATAACGCCTATAGTTTTGCTAATTTTAAGTTCAAAATAGGAAAATGAAAAAGTTATTGATCGTAGGTTTATGCATGGTAGGTTTTGTGAGTAATGCGCAAAAACAAATTGAAGCAAAAGAGCTTTCTAGAAAAGAAATCCGCGCTTTGGTAAAAGCTGAAAAAAGAAAAAAGCAAATTGAAGAATTTGCGAAACAAGGCTTGAATGAATACGGAATAGATGAAAATGCACAGACTTGGTTCTTGGCTTTACGCTATTACATTCCCGGTGGAAAACAAGACAGTGGAATTCCAATTTTAAGATCAGCAGCATCATTCTCAACAGGTAAAAAATTTCCACTTTGGGTAATAGACGGCACTCAATTCGATTTTCCCCCAATGTCGCCCATGCAATTAGCCCCCTTAATTACCGAAGTTAGAATTTTGAATAGCATGTCAGAAATCAATAAATACGGTCAACTGGGTAGGGCAGGCGTTATTGTTTTAAAAACAAAATTGGTAGATGAACAATAGGTCAATGCGAGGCATTGTTCAAAGTGTTTTACCGCTAAATTGTTATTTGAAGGTAAAATAACTAGGGGATAGCATATTCATATTTTTCCCTGTAGTCAATGTGATCTTTCGCACGTATTAGTTTTTCTTCATAACTCAAGCTAACATCTTCCCATAATTGGTTTTTGGTCCATAGCGCTACAAGTAAAACAGGAGTGAGTGATTTTCTAATTGATCGATAGCGATAGGCAATTCGCGTTTTGAAATCTTCGCTAGAAAAGTTAGCTCCATTTGAAAATTCAATTTCAATTACTTGAATAATTGCTTCACCATAGTCTTGGGATAAAAGTGGACAACTCGTGGGAAATCCTTCTAGACCACTAAACGTAATTTTCTTTCGTTCTTTGCTAGTCGCTTGCGCTTCTGAATCAATTTCAAAAACCAAGAAATGACAATTGTTATCATCGGTATGGTTAAGGTTTCTAAAACTAACTTCAGCGACTATTTTTTCTATACTTCTTGGGTGGAGGTTAAGTAGTTCAAAATTGCCAATCAACCTTTCATCTGTGCGCTCTAAGGTCAAATTGACGCCCTTCAACCAATCAACATCAATAATAAGAGAGTCTTTTAAGGCCTTCATCTGGTCTATGAACTGCAAGTTCTCTTCAACACGCAGCATGCGCATTTCAAAGTCAGCTAAGATAGCAGCGTAGGATTGGCCTTCATAGTCGCCAAACTCAAGCTGTTCCGTGATTTGATCTACTTGTGCATCAGACACAGCCCGTAGCTTAACCATGTCTTGTGCGAATGCAGCTTTTGTATAGGTCTTATTTGATGTAGTGCTACATCCTAATAATAGAAATAGAGATAAAAAGATGTACGGTTTCATCGCGACCCAGCTTAGTAAAATCAATATAGTTTCTCTAATTTAATCATTTCCAATTAAATAGAGGCATGACAGTTGTAAGTAAGGTAACGTCAATTAAAAATTGATGGGGGAAAGAATTATAGAATTAATGAAAGTAGGCGTTTCGCCCATATACAATAAATGATGGGATATAGCTTATTGTCCGTAAAAATACGATTTTGTGTTAATCACAACTGTAGTTGCCAAAGCCATCACAGGTGCCATTAGCATTGGTTGTTTCACCACAAGTACAATAGTTGGGTTCCATTCTTCTTTTTTAAAAATGCTACAGCAAATTATATGCCAGATTTATTTATTAGCCAAGTAAGAAGCCCAGCTAACTGTACAACAACAATTGGTTGCGTTTCTAGTACAACTTTATATTAATAAAGTGACTGCAAATTAAATTAGAGTGCTAAAAATCATTAACTTAGTGTTGAATATAAATGAAGTTGATGATGTTGGGTTTACATGACATACAGTATTTGTATGAATTTCTCTTTTGGTTAATTACCTTTTTAATTTTACGGTTGGTTTGGCATAAACCTAAGGTTCGGTTAGGTTACGGCTATTTTGTAGCAGCCTTGAATGTATTTGCCATTGCAATGTACACACTATCCTCCTTATCGGGACAGATGAACCGTTTAGATGCTTTTGCCTTTGGTTTTTTGCACGCAATGGTGTCTGTAGTTATGTTAACCTTAATTCATAAAGAAGTAGCAATCGAGAAAAAAAGAATCGAGGAAGGTTTTAACCATGAAAAGTAACAGCTATTAGAAACACCAATTTCTGCATTGAATTTTCTAATTCTGATTTAATATACATGGTATGGCTTTTGCTACTTGTTAGATGTAAGATTGATGATGATGGTTTTATGTTTTGATTAACCTTTTTTCCTTTGTTTTGTTTTCATCATTGGTCTTGATTTTGTTGTTGGATTTATTTCCAATGACTATTGACTTTGGTAGGGGCGGTTTACACCGCCCTTTTTTTGCACAAAAAAAAAGCCACTTTTAAAGTGGCTTTTGCAATAATTTTTAAGGGGCGTTTAGAACGAGAGACCAAAACCAAAGTTTCCAACCAAAATTCCATTAGAACCAACACCTGGAATTGTGGGAACTTCAAATTCATCCGTTTGAGTTTGACTTCCACCGATCTCTTCTAATCTTACAGTGATTTCTGTAGGGATATCTGAGGTAACACCATAACCAACTTCAAAACGGAAATAAATTGTACCTCCAGTTTTTATTCCAAGTTTTAGGTTAGTCGATTTGATATCTAAACCTACAGTTCCTTTTCCTCTTCCTCCACCATCTAGATCTTCGAAAAACGTTAAGTCTGTAGAAAGATTTCCAGCACCAAGACCAGCATAGAATCCTTTTCCTTTGTTTCCAAAATATACATTGACTCCAAACTCACTGTAATTTATACCAATTTCTGTTTCTTGGTCAGAAACGTTAAAACCACTAAAGTCTGCAAAAGCAGCTAAGCGATTATCGAGTAGGGGAGTTACTCCTTCAAACGAGAGTCCTATAATGTTAGGAACTCCAACTTTTACCCCGGCAGAAAAGCGCTTTACTTTTTCTTCTAAGAGGTCTACGTTTTCTACCTCTTGGCTTTGCTCTGTTTCTTGTGCATAAAGGCCAAGGGAGATAAGGAAAGTTAAATAAAATAGAATTTTTCTCATGACTATATTGATTGATTAATGATACTTATTTTTTGTCTACAACAATGCGTTCTTCACGATTTGCTAGCTCCCATGCAGTATAGAAAACAAGTTGAGAACGCTGGGCCAAAAGGTCGTAACGAATTTTTTCTACGGTATCGGTAGGTTTGTGATAATCAGCATGAGTACCGTTGAAGTAGAAGATTACAGGTATGTTGTTTTTGGCAAAATTGTAGTGGTCACTTCTAAAGTAAAAACGATTAGGATCGTCTTCTGCATTGTAGGTATAATCAAGTTCAAGATTTACAGTGGCTTTATTGGCCGCTTCCGATACTTCGTGAAGTTCTGTGCTCAAACGGTCACTTCCAATAAGATAAATATAATTGTCGTTCTCATTTTCTCGCTTTGGGTCTGTTCTCCCCACCATATCAATATTAAGATTGGCAATGGTATTGGCTAAAGGATAAAGTGGGTTGTCTGTGTAATAACGTGATCCAAGTAAGCCTTTTTCTTCTCCAGATACATGAAGGAAAATGATAGAACGTTTTGGGCCTTTCCCTGCTTTTACTGCTTCTTGAAAAGCTTCTGCAACTTCTAGCAATGCAACACTCCCAGATCCATCGTCATCGGCACCGTTATAGATCTCCCCATTTTTGACCCCTTCATGGTCTAAGTGAGAAGAGATAACAATATACTCTTCTGGTAGAGTACTCCCTTCAATAATGGCAACTACATTTTCTGTTTGCACAGGGTTCCCTTTTATTGAAAGTTCCATCGGTTGAAAATAATCTTCTGTACCGTTTGCCGCGGCGATTCCGCGATTTTGATAAAATTCACGTAAAAATGTAACTGCGCGCTTTTGTCCTAAAGTTCCAGTTTCTCTTCCTTGAAAATAGTCTGAAGCATAGACATATAAAAGTTCTTTTAGGTCTTGTTCTTCAATGCTGTTCCCAAATTCTTTAGCATCTTCAATTTGTGCTTGGCTCATTACTGCTGTTAGTAGAGCCAACGAAAAAATAAGTTTTCTCATGTTTAAATTAGATTAATACGTTTGATTTAGACTGCGCCAAAATTCCATCCCATAAAGCGATACGCATTTCTAGTGCTTTCTTTGCTCCAGCCAATGCTTCTTCAATTTTCTCTTGGTCTCCTTGGCAAAGTTCTTCCATCATTTGTAACGCCATTGGGCCGTGTTCATCGCCATCTACCTCAATGTGACGGTCAAGATAATAAATTAAGTGAGACAAGGGGAGTCCTTCATTTCTTAGATTTTTCACCATGGCGATAAACATATCTGGAATAAGATCTTCTCGGCCGTAAGTAAAAACAGCAGCGATGGTGTGTAATTTGTTTTCTTGAATGGTTTTAAATGTAAAGCGCAAGAAGTCCTTAACATAATGACTTAAATCACTATCATCAATAAGTTGGTTAATGTCTTCCCCCCCTTTTAAACCCGCAATAAAGGAAAGAATAGGTTGAGTGTTTGCTCCAACTTCTTCCATAGACTGTAAGTACATTTCAAAATGGCTCATTACCTTACCGTCTTTGTTTAAGTCGGTTTCTTCTCCCCAAACGATCTCATTAATGAAGCGGGCTGTTTGTGCGTTTTTACTTGGAATCCAAGGCAAGCTAGTACAGGTTAGCTCAACTTGTAATTTCTTAACGAGTGACATAAAATCCCAAACAGCAAATACATGCTGTTCCATAAAATGTTTGATGTCTTCTACGCGTGCTATGTGCTCATAAAGCGGATGCTTTGTTAGCGCATCTTTCAAAGGGGCTAATTCTTTCTCAAATACAGTCATTTTCTTCTCCATAAGGCTGCAAATATAGGTGGAAATGAAGGGAATGAGAAAAATAAAACCTTTATATTCATTTTTTTATGGAAGTGCTTTTTTCATTTTTTGTCGCCAGTATACTTTTGACCTTATCTCCTGGTCCAGATCTACTGATGGTCATCGCACAAAGCATTGAAAAAGGAGCTTATACTGCATGGTGGTTTGTGTTAGGACTCCTCACAGGGCTTTTAGTGCACACAAGCCTATTGATTTTGGGCTGGGCACAATTTATTGGAGAACGACCACATGTGGTTGGTCTTATAAAATGGTTTGGATTTATCTACTTTAGCTTTTTAGGACTTAAAAGCACGGTTGCCTTTATAAACAAAAAAGATAAAAACCCCACAGCGAAGTTAAATGCAACAAAAAGCAGCTACGTACAGGGTGTTTTAATGAATGGAATTAATCCAAAAGTAAGCCTCTTTTTTTGGTTGTTTTTTCCCGGTTTCTTATTCAGTGATTCCTTACCTATTGCACTACAATATGCTGTTTTAGGGTGCCTGTTTATAGTGCAGGCTACCGTGGTATTTGGCGGCGTTATTTTTTTTGCAAATCAATTCAGCCATTTCTTTTCACGCTATCATTTTGGTCTAGTTTCAGGGCTGCTGTGGTTGTTTTTGGCCGTCTATCTGGTGGTTGATTAAAAGAGCGTATCTTTGCCTATGCAAGCGCTCGAAATCATTGAATGCCCTAGAGATGCACTTCAAGGCATTAAAACTTGGGTGCCAACTGAACAGAAAATACGCTATGTTCAAGCCCTGTTAAAAGTGGGCTTCCACACCCTAGATGTTGGCAGCTTTGTATCCCCTAAAGCCATACCTCAAATGCGTGATACCGCTGCTGTTTTAGATGCACTTGACCGTAGCGAAAGCACTACCAGTTTATTGACTATTGTCGCCAATGAAAGAGGAGCAGAACAAGCCTGTGCCCACAACGCTGTAGATTTCTTAGGGTATCCTTTTTCCATTTCAGAGAATTTTCAAATGCGTAATACACATAAAACAATAGAGGAATCTATCTATGTTTTAGAGACCATTAATAATCTTTGCACTCAGAAAAACAAAAAATTAGTGGTCTATCTTTCCATGGGATTTGGAAATCCTTATGGCGATCCTTGGTCGGTAGAGATACTCTCCGCTTGGGTGGAAAAATTAGACCGGCTTGGGGTGCGCACACTTTCCCTTTCAGATACCGTAGGTATTGCTTCCACTAGCCTGCTTTTTGAGGTGTTTTCTCAACTTATGCCGGCATTTCCTCATTTGCATTTTGGGGCGCACCTGCACTGTAAACCTGAGCATGCTCTTGAGAAAATTGCGTCTGCATATGCTGGAGGTTGCCGACGTTTTGACGGTGCAATTCGTGGATATGGCGGTTGTCCTATGGCAAAAGATGAGTTGGTTGGGAATTTACCCACAGAGAAAATTTTGAGCTTTTGTTCACTCAAAAAACTCGATCATTCAATCAATCCTCTACATTTCGAGTCGGCCTACAACGTTGCGTTAAACACCTATCGTTAGTCAATACACCTAATTTAGTTGGGGTGAAGTAGGGGAGGTCTGCTTTTAATGTTGTAAATTTGCCTGCAACTAAATTCGAAATAGTTGCCATGAGAAATTCTTCCGAAAAATTTGTTGAGCAAGGCCTAACGTACGACGACGTATTGCTTGTTCCTGCATATTCCGAAACCCTTCCAAGAGAAGTTGATATTACCACCAAATTCAGTCGAAACATTCAATTGAATATCCCCATAATTTCGGCAGCTATGGACACCGTTACCGAAAGCCAAATGGCCATTGCCATGGCACGTGAAGGAGGGATAGGTGTTTTGCATAAAAACATGACCATAGCGCAGCAGGCCAATAAAGTTCGTATGGTAAAACGCGCAGAATCCGGAATGATTCTAGATCCTGTTACCCTAACTAAAGAAGCAACTGTTGCTGATGCGCAGCAGAGTATGGCAACCTACAAAATTGGTGGGATTCCCATTGTAGACGCTGCTGGAAAATTAGAAGGAATTGTTACCAACCGCGACTTGCGTTTTGAGCGAAATCTAGACCGACCTATCGCTGAGGTAATGACCACAGAACGTTTAATAACAGTAACCAACGGGACTTCGCTAGCTGAAGCTGAAGGAATTTTACAACAACACAAAATTGAAAAACTTCCTGTTGTCGATGAAGAAAACACACTGGTAGGTCTTATTACCTTCCGAGACATAACAAAACACACCACAAAGCCCATTGCCAATAAAGACGATTATGGGCGGTTGCGTGTTGCCGCAGCTGTTGGTGTTACCGGCGATGTATTAGAACGCACAGAGGCTTTAGTCAACTCAGGAGTAGATGCAATTGTTATAGATACCGCTCACGGACACACAAAAGGAGTTGTTAATGTACTCAAAGAAGTTAAAAAATCATTTCCATCACTTGATGTAGTGGTTGGAAATATTGCTACTGCAGCAGCAGCCAAATACTTAGTAGAAAATGGTGCTGATGCCGTAAAAGTTGGGATAGGTCCAGGATCAATTTGTACCACTCGAATAATTGCTGGGGTGGGCTACCCACAACTCTCGGCTGTACTTGCTGTTGCCAATGCCATTAAAGGAAGCGGTGTACCCGTTATTGCTGATGGAGGAATTCGATATACAGGAGATATCCCCAAAGCCATTGCCGCAGGGGCAGACTGTGTAATGCTTGGCTCCCTCTTAGCGGGTACCAAAGAATCACCTGGGGAAACCATTATCTATGAAGGTAGGAAATTCAAGTCCTATCGCGGAATGGGGTCGGTTGAAGCAATGAAAAAAGGCAGTAAAGACCGTTATTTCCAAGATGTTGAAGACGATATTAAAAAACTAGTTCCAGAGGGAATTGTTGGCCGCGTGCCTTATAAGGGAGAACTCTTTGAAAGCATACACCAATTTGTTGGGGGGATACGTGCAGGAATGGGATACTGTGGTACACCAAGTATTGCAGAATTAAAAGAAAACGGGCAGTTTGTACAGATCACTGCTGCTGGAATACGCGAAAGTCACCCGCATAACATCCAAATTACAAAGGAAGCACCAAACTATAGTCGTTAAATAAATTGAAATGCGCGAGTTTATCGCGTAACTAGCTTGTAGGTTTTAATTTCACCAGCAGTTTCAATACGGACAATGAACATGGTTTTAGGTTCAAGTGCAATATCTCGTTGGAAATCATATAAATCTACTTGATTGAAAACAGCTACTTTATTTCCTATAATGCTGTAGATCTGGATAGTGCCCACACCAGTAAGTCCTTTTATACTTAAACGCCCGTTTTTGTATATTAAGTTAACTATAGTAGTGGGAGAATAAGATGAAACTAAAGTGGTCGGTCTCTCATTTCCAAAGCTTTTTTGAGGAAAGCTAAAGAGGAAAACACACATTGCTAGTAGAGACAGTTGTTTCATCTTTAAATATATGATGGCAATTTAAAATTTATATTGTTAATAAAAAAATTTTTATTAACATTTAAAATACTTATAATCAATCTGTTACGTATTTTATTAAAAGTAACACTCTTATTTTTGTTAATAAGACACAATAAAATCAATATTTCACGTTGGAAATAAGCGGTAAGTTGTGTCTCACAATAACCAGAATAGCAAGAACTATGCCTCGTTTTATTATTTTCTTTTCTTTTTTCACTTTTTTGATCGCATGTGATCATCTACCTTCTGTAGAACAAGATCCAATAGTGGCTCGAGTAGGCTCGCATTACCTCTATGCGTCTGAGTTATCAGCGCGATTATTGCCCCAATTAACAAAAGAAGATAGCACCTTGTTAGCACAAAATATAATCAATACTTGGGCTAAAGATCAGTTACTTTACGATCAGGCTTTACTCAATCTAGACCAACCAACCCAAGTAAAGCTAAATGATTTGGTAGAGCGCTATAGGTTAGACTTGTGGGCGCGTTCTTACAAAGAGTCTGTTGTAAAATCTATGGTAAACACAGAAGTATCACCTGAAGACATTGAAGCCTATTATCAACAAAACCTAAATAGCTTTACACTTAAAGAAGACGTAATTCAATTGCGCTATATCATCTTACCAGCAGATAATATTGACCTAGATATTATTCAAGAACGATTTCAACGATTTAATGAAGAAGACCGATCATTCCTTGATTCATTGAGTTATCAATTTAGTGACTTTGAACTAGACGATGAGGTTTGGATGACTAAACGATTATTTGAACGCAAATTTCAAAATGTGGCAAAATCACCCTTTGAAAATTATTTAAAAAAATCACAATTTTTCCTCTTTGACAATGCAATCGAGGTATATTTGCTGCAAGTGAACGATTTCAAATATCACAACGACATCGCTCCCTTAACAACGGTTAAAAACACCATTGAGAAAATCGTATTTAACCGCAATAAACTTAAATTTATTAAAGAATTTGACCAAGAAATTTTACAAGATGCAATACAGACCAATAAGTTTGAAATTTACCCTTAGTTTTCTTCTTTTCTTAGGCGCCCAGTTTGCCTTTGCACAAGAACAACAACGCATAAAACTAGACGGTGTAGTCTCAGTTGTTGGTGATTACGTCATCTTAGATTCTGACATTGACAAAACCATAGCAGATATGGAATCACAAGGTATACCCACCAAAGGGGTTACGCGTTGTGATTTATTGGGTAAGTTGATGGAAGATAAACTCTACGCCCACCATGCCATTCAAGACAGCCTTGAAGTAAGTGATGCTGAAATCTATTCTTATGTTGATCAATCCATAGAATATTTTACAGAACAACTCGGGAGCCTCGAGAAAGTATTGGAGTTCTACAAAAAAACAGATGAGTTGTCGTTTCGCGAAGAGTTGTTCCAAATCAATAAATTGCAGAAGCTTTCTCAAATGATGCAAGCTGATATTGTTGAAAAAGTAGAGGTTACTCCAGAAGAAGTTCGACAATTTTTTGATTCTATTCCCGAGGAAGATTTACCAATTTTTGGTACCGAAATAGAAATTGCACAAATTGTGGTAGAGCCACTTGTAACCGAAGAAGAAAAGAAACGTATTATAGACCAGCTCAACGGTTTTAAGAATGATGTTGAAGAAAAAGGGTTGAGTTTTGGCTCGAAAGCGATTCTATATTCGCAAGACCCTGGTTCTAGAGCGAATGGTGGTAAATATACCCTACACCGAAAACGTCCGCGCATGGTAAAAGAATTTCGCGATGTCGCGTTTAGTTTAGAAGAGGGGGAGGTTTCTAGTCCGTTTAAAACAGAGTTTGGATGGCATATTTTAACCGTAGATAAAATTCGCGGTCAACAAGTAGACATTCGTCATATACTTCTAACCCCTAATACAGATGCTTCTAAATTAGCGGAAAGTAAAAAGGTATTAGATTCTTTGCGCAAACGTATACTAGATAAAGAGATAGAGTTTGCTGATGCGGCATTTAATTTTTCTTCTGAAAAAGAAACCCGAAATAATGGTGGGAAACTTGTGAATCCAGTAACAGGGGACACACGATTTGAACTGACAAAAATGGACCCACAGCTTTACAGTCAAATTAAAAACTTAAAAGAAGGCGAAATATCACTTCCTTTATTAGAGGCTGATAGAAGTGGAGCGCAAAAGTATAAGATCCTTCAAGTGGTTAAGCGTTACAATGAGCATCAAGCAAATTATTCTAAAGACTACGCAAAAATTAAGGATCTCGCTTTAAAAGACAAGCAAGTGCGCACCATCAAAAAGTGGATGAAGGAAAAAATTACGGATACCTATGTAAACGTAAATCGCTCCTTTAGAAGTTGTGACTTTAGCGATAACTGGCTAAAAGAATAAAAGCTACAGCTTAAAATACTTTCTAGGCACCCACAGCATACCAAAGCATTCGCCACCTTCTTTGTGGATGTTTTTATGGTGAATTTTGTGTGCTCTTCTCAATCCTTTCGCGTAGCGATTATTGGTTTTTCGAAAGAGCTTAAACCGTTGGTGAATAAAAATATCATGCACGAGAAAATAGGTCATCCCGTAGGTGAAAATTCCTACCGCAATTGGTAGTCCGTACCACTGTCCAAACTCATTCCAGAGCACAACAAATCCAAAACTCATTACTGCATAAACAACAAAGAACAAGTCGTTCATCTCAAACCAAGAGTCATGGTCTTTTTTGTGGTGGTCTTTATGCCAAACCCACAAAAAACCGTGCATTACATATTTGTGTGAAAACCATGCAACAAATTCCATGGCGAAGAAAGTGCTTAGGTAGACCAAAGTCCATAAAACGATTTCCATATAGAATTATAAAAGATTGAATCGATAATTAACATATGAACGTGCTAGAACTCCCATTTTTTCATAATTGGGTACGCGTATTCTAGCTTGAATTATATTCGATGAAGGTGTGTTTTTTAACTTATTTAAAAGTCGATAATAATACTTATAGGCCGTATAAACTCCAAATCGAGCACTATTGGGCAATTGGAAAATTCCTTCTAACCCTTTTTTAAAATCTGCTTCAATCTCTGCAACGATATTCATTTTATCTTCTTCAGAAAAATCAGCTAAATTAATGTTGGGGAAATATGAACGACTTAATCCTTCAAAGTCGGCCTTTAAATCACGCATAAAATTCACTTTCTGAAAAGCCGATCCCAACGCCATTGCAGCATCCTTCAAACGGTGGTATTCTTCATCGTCTCCATGAACAAATACTTTTAAACACATAAGCCCCACTACATCAGCTGAACCATAAATGTACGCTTTGTAGTCTTCGTCGGTTAAATAAACCGATTTATGCAAGTCCCATCGCATAGAGCGCATAAAAGCATCGACTAATTTTCGGTCGATACCGTAATTATGAAATGTATGCTGAAATGAATTAAGTATAGGATTTAAGCTAATTTTATCACGAAGGGCGTGTTCAAGATCTTGTTCAAACCGATTGAATAAATCTTCTTTTGGATAGTCGTGAAAACTATCCACAATTTCATCGGCAAAACGAACAAAACCATAGATGTTGTAGATATCCCTACGAATTTTAGGGTCTAGCATTTTGGTTGCTAAAGAAAATGATGTGCTGTAAGACGTGGTAACACCCTTACTGCACTGATATGAGATGTCATCGAATAACTCTTTCATAGTAAAAATAATTATGCTTATCCTCCTTGGGCAGGAGAAGGAAGTAGCAATTAATTTTTTAATAAATATACGAAAAAGTTAAACAAAAATAGAAGTATTCAACTGCTCCTCAATGAAAGGTTCAAAACTGCTGTAAACATTGATTCCGTCTAGCTTGCTATCCTCGCTTATGTATTGAATTTGAGGACCAAACATGGAGAGGTTATTGCTGTAATCAGCGATGAGCTCTTGATGGAATTCCTTAATGTAGTTATTGATTTCTGTACGGTTGGGTTCTACAGTAATGTATGTCACAAAATGAAGTTCAGTACTGTAACTTAAAAGGGTCTTTAAGCTATTTGTAGGAATAGATTGGCCCAGAAATATAGTTTTGTGCCCCTTGTTTAAAATAAAATAATTCAAGAAAAGAATACTCATTTCGTGAATCTCATTAGCGGGTAAATACAAAACAAACTTTGGATTGTTTTTAACAGGGGTATTGCTTCGCTGAATTAATTCAGTTTGAATATGAATTTTCTGTTTTATCAAATTGGTGATAAAATGCTCATGCGAAGGGGAGATAGCTCCTGTTTGCCATAATATTCCCAACTCGTTCATTAAGGGAATAAATATTTTTAGATAAATGAACGTAAAATCATTTTTCGCCAAGAGTTCATCGAAAGTTGCATCAAACAATACCGTGTCGAAATTCACCATTGAAAGTTTAAATGCATTAATCGAAACCTGTTCTGAGGTAGATTTAAGTGCAATATCTCTTACTAAAATTGGAATTTCTTCTTCCTCTAAATTGGCAATCTTAGAGATTTTAAATCCGTGATTGTAGAGTAGGGTAATGTTGAGTAGTTTCCTAAGGCTATCTAAAGAATAGCGACGAATATTGGTGTCCGTTCTTTCAGGACTAAGTAAATTGTAACGCTTCTCCCAAATGCGAATAGTGTGCGCCTTGATACCGGAGATGTTCTCCAAGTTCTTGATGCTGAAGCTGTCCTTAATCCTTTTCATATGTCTAACGTTGCTTGCAGAAAGCTTAAACGAAATTACAAAAAAAAAATGAGAAAAGCGATTGTGCGCACGAGAAGAGTCGAACTTCCACGGGATTTAACTCCCACTAGGCCCTCA
>WTJU01000066.1 GCA_011526285.1 Candidatus Arcticimaribacter sp. | reverse complement strand
GAATAAGGGGAAAGCCATGGATTCTCTATCTTTAGCATAAATTTAAACTTTTCCCTAGATATGTTTTCAGGTGTCCTAAGAAAAATGCCAACCGAAATAACCGAAAAAGTACACTACTATTTGAATCTTCCAAATCAGTTTTTACAGCTCAATCAATGCATAAATAAAACGCTAACAATGCACTTTAAAGGCTATGAGTGTTTGAATTGTAGTAGCCACGAAACTATTTTTAGACAAGGCTTTTGCAAAAAGTGTTTTTTTGAAAGCCCACAGGCAGGAGACTGGATTATGCGCCCAGAATTGAGCAAGGCCCATCTTGACATTGAAGACAGAGATTTAGCGTATGAAAAGAAAGTACAGCTACAACCACATATTGTTTACCTTGCCCTGTCGAGTCATTTAAAAGTTGGAATTACCCGCAAGAGCCAACTTCCAACCCGTTGGATTGACCAAGGAGCGCATCAAGCCATGGCCTTACTTGAAGTTCCCAATCGTTATTTAGCAGGCGTAGGGGAAGTCGCGCTTAAAGCACACTTTTCTGATAAAACAAATTGGCGAAAAATGCTTCAATTCAATGAAATTGAGGCGGTTGACTGGACAGAGGCTCGAAATACAGCCATTGATGCCTTGCCAAATGACCTAAAACCTTATATCATTCACGAGAATAACCTACTACAATTAGATTTTCCTGTTGAACGCTATCCTGATAAAGTGAAGAGTCTCAATTTAGTGAAAGAAGAAAACTACACAGGTGTCCTTAAAGGAGTTAAAGGTCAGTACCTCATCTTCGAAGACAATACTGTTTTTAATGTGAGAAGTAATGAAGGATTAGTGGTAGAGTTTAGTTTCTCCTAGTCCTCATGTGTTTTAGAAGAATCCGCTACCAAACGATTGATCTCTTTCAGTTCTTCTTTGGTTAAATGCCTCCATTTTCCTTTCCCCACATCTAGATTTACATTCATAATTCGCGTCCGTTTAAGGGTTACTACCTTATAGTCTAGGTATTCGCACATACGACGTATTTGTCTATTTAGCCCTTGGGTCAAAATAATCTTAAAGGCTTTTTTATGGGTTTGCTTTACCACACACGGTCGCGTAACTGTATCTAAGATTGGAACTCCCTGACTCATTCGGTCAATGAATTCTTGCGTAATGGGACGGTTAACTGTAACCAAATATTCTTTTTCGTGATGGTTTCTGGCCCTTAAAATTTTGTTGACAATATCTCCATCATTGGTTAAAAAGATGAGTCCTTCAGAGGGTTTATCTAATCGTCCTATCGGGAAAATGCGGGTAGGGTAATTGATATAATCAATGATATTATCTTTTTCTACCCGAGTATCTGTAGTACAAACAATACCCACTGGTTTATTAAAAGCGAGATAAACAGGTTTATCACCCGCTTTGTTTACAGCTTCCCCATCTACTAAAATTTGATCATTTGCTGTAACCTTCATTCCCATTTCAACGGGTTTCCCATTAACGCTTATGCGCCCCTCGTCAATGAGTTTATCTGCAGCGCGACGGGAACAATATCCAATTTCACTTAAGTATTTATTGATGCGAACTGCTTTGATTTCTTCCATTTTAGGCAATTGAAATTTCTTCTCCCTCTTTTAAGTTAAAACGACGGCGAAATAGACCAACAAACAAATATAAAAATGGAGTGTCAAAAGCAGCCACCAAAACTTTGAAGACAATACTGGAGAGCGTGAGTCCCCAAAACAAAGACCAGGGTAATACACCAAAGAGACAAAGCAAGAGGATTACGGTGGTAGAATCAATTATTTGAGATGCAAATGTGGAAAAGTTATTCCGCAACCAAAGGTGTTTCCCTTGCGTGAAGTTTTTCCAGAAATGATAGATACGAATATCAACAAATTGAGCGGTTAAATATGCTATCATAGATGCCAATACTGCCAAAGGCGAGAGGGAGAACACTTGGGTAAATGTAGCATTGTCTATTGGGGAAGCGGGTATGGCTGGAACAGCACTGGCCACCAACAAAATCCCAATGGAAAAGAAAGAGGCAAAAATTCCTGCTACAACAACTTCATTTGCCCGTTTTTGCCCATAAATCTCAGAAATTAAATCTGTAATTAAGAACGTAATGGGGTAAGGCAGTATCCCTACAGAGAGTTCAAATAAAGGCACTCCAAAGATGCTTAGATCTAAGGGATACCAAAAAAAGAATTTCTGAAAAATGAGGTTTGACACCACCAAAGAGGTGATAAAAAGGGCAGCCAAATAGAGGTAAATCTTTCTGGCAAGTGCCTTATCTTTTTGATTCATGCATTATTTTATTTCCACCGTATAGGGCAAACGAAGCTCTACATTGGGTCGATTTGTTTCGACTTTCAAGGTAGTTAAAAATGCGCGAATTTCTTCTGGGTAGTGGTCAAGTAACACCTGATCTATTGTCCCAAAAGGCCCCATTAGCGAGATAAAATCTTCAAACTCTGGCTCTATTTTAGGGTATGATATTAGGTTATACTCTTCTAGCTCAGCCATTCGTGCTGCTGCGGCGAGGGCCTCATCCATACCTCCAAGACCGTCAATTAATCCATTTTGCAAGGCTTGTTCTCCTGTCCAAACACGCCCTTGTGCTACTGCCTCTACCTCTTCCAAGGTCATATTACGACCTTCAGCTACACGTTGTTTAAAGGTTTCATAAACGTGTTCTATTCCTTCTTTTATCGTTGCTTTAAAGTGCCCTTCAGGAGCTTGAAAAATACTATACCCTAAAGCGTTGTTATGGGTCTCTACCGTAGAAGCATTTATACCTATAGATTCGCTAAATTGTTTAACATTAGGCACGGTTGCAAATACACCAATAGAACCTGTTATGGTCATATCAGTGGCATAAATTTCATCTCCAGCCACAGCGAGATAATATCCACCAGAAGCCGCTACGTTCCCCATAGAAACTACCAAAGGTTTCTCCTCTTTCGCTTTCTTTAAAGCATTCCAAATAATATCTGAACTCAAAGCGCTTCCTCCTGGAGAGTCAATACGTAAAACAATGGCTTTTACGCGTTTGTTTTTTACAGCATCGTCTATGGCCTCAAGAAAGAGTTCTTGACCAATTATATTCTCACTCCCCTCGCCATAAAGCACAGGGCCTTGGGCATAAATTACAGCTATACGCTCGCGAACTCCTTTTTTGTATAGGCCATTATTGCCGGAAAGTTGTTTAATACTCGTTGTTCTAAGTTTATCGTCTTCATCAATTCCAACAGCAGCCCTTAACTTATTCTTGTAGTCGCTTTCATAGATAACTCCATCAATAAGGTTTACCGCCTTTGCCCCTTCTGGCAGACTAGCACTTAGCTCATTGGCAATCTCATCTAGTGCTGCTTCACTTAAGTTTCTAGAAGACTGAATAGCTTTGCTCACTTGCCCCCAAACTGACTCAAGAAGCGCGGTTATTTGTGTGCGATTACTTTCGCTCATTTCATTTTCAAGATAGGGCTCTACTGCACTTTTATATTTTCCGTGACGAACCACCTCCATCTTAAAACCGTACTTTTCTTGGAAATCTTTGTAGTACAGAACTTCTGCCGCTAAGCCTTTAAAATCCATACCACCCATGGGATGAACAAAAATTGAATCGGAAACAGACGCTAGATAATATCCCTTCTGTCCGTAATAATCACCATAACTGTATATAAATTTCCCAGCTGCTTTAAATTCTTCTAAAGCCTTGCGTATGGTTTGGGCTTGTGACCATCCCATAATTGGAAATTGACATTTTAGATCAATCCCTTTAACATTATCGTCTGCCGCTGCTTTACGAATGGCAGATACTACATCATAAAATTTCAATACCTCTTGGCCTAGACCCAAAGCTTCTTCTAATTCTTGGGTAGCGCCTACGTTATCATACATTTGAATGTCTAAGTCCAATTCAAGTACACTGTTTTCTTTTGTTTCTTGTGGCACAGCATCTTCAGATGAAACCGCCGTGGCTATTCCAGCGAGGCTCATCATCATTAATATACCAATAAAAATAAAAGCCACTACTGTACCTAAAATTGAAGCCAAAAAGCTTTTGAAAAAATTCATTCTATCTACGTTTAATCTGTTGTATTACATTAGGCGTTAATCTTGATAATTTGTTACAGTTTGTGAAATACAATCTGAAAATTAGTGACACTATCAATCCTACAATTGGGTAGTGAAAAAAGACGTTTTAGGTTAAATGCCCAAGCAAGGAATGTGTATTTTTGGCGAAAAAGCACTATGGTTTATCTCTCAATTGGTAGTAATCTTGGCGATCGCCTTTTACATCTTCAATTGGCTCTGGGCATGATTACTTATCGTATTGGAGAGGTTAAACTCATTTCAAGTATCGTAGAAACTCCTTCTTGGGGCTTCGAGGGTGAAGCATTTTATAACGCCTGTTTGGGTGTAGAAACCAACTTGCCTCCAAATGAAGTTTTAGCGCACTTACTGGCGATAGAAGAATTTTTAGGACGAAAGCGCAACCAACAAAAAGGATATCAATCCAGAACAATTGATTTAGACATCCTGTTGTATGACGATCTTGTTTTAAATACAGAGACATTAACACTCCCTCACCCGCGAATGCATGAACGCAATTTCGTATTGGCTCCCCTTACAGAAATTGCACCAAATTCTAAGCACCCCATTAAAAACATCACTAGCCGTGAACTATTGGAAATTAGTGAAGATAAGACCATAGTACATCGTGTAGAGACACCACTATTGCATGTAAAAAAACTGAATCATATCGCCATAGAGGGGAATATTGGCGCAGGAAAAACAACTTTTGCTCAATGGCTAAACAAAGCTTTAGGGGGACGCCTATTACTTGAAAACTTCTATGACAATCCTTACTTAGAAGATTTTTACCGCGATCCAGAAAAATATGCCTTAGCGGTAGAAAAAGCATTTTTGAATGATCGTGTTCAACAACAAAAACTATTTTTTAACACACAAAAACCTCTTCCCGTAATTGCAGATTACTGCTTAGAAAAGTCGCTTCTTTTTGCACAACAAAACTTAAAAAAAGAAGACGTTGCAGTTTACCATAGAGAATTTAAAAAGATGGTCGCTACTTTACCGCAACCTGATGTTGTGTTCTTTTTAGAACAATCCATTACAGAACTGCAAAACAACATAAAAAAAAGAGGGAGAGATTTCGAACAGAATATCGAGAAAGATTACCTCGAGAAAATTGAACAAGGGTACAACCAATGGCAAAGTGAAACTAATCTTAAGCGCTTTAACTTTTCACTAAACGGAGGCGATATTAACCAAGATTCAAAGGTTCTTTATCGTTTTTTGATGGACTTATTTCGTCTTTAGCTTTTGATAAAAATCCCAGCACACAACTCCTGCTGTTACCGAAATGTTTAACGAGTGCTTTGCTCCTTCTTGAGGGATTTCAATGACGTTTCCTGCCTGATTAATAACGCTTTGCTGCACTCCTTTAATTTCATTGCCTAACACAAAAGCGGTCTTTTTATTTTTTTGTGGCAGAAAATCATGAAGCAGAGTAGATTTTTCTGTCTGTTCAATGGCCCACACCTCAACACCTTCATCTTGTAATGATTGTACCAATGTTACAGCATCATCTACATATTCCCACCCAACAGAATCTGTTGCGCCCAATGCTGTTTTTTGAATGTCTTTGTGTGGCGGTGTAGCGGTGATACCGCAGAGGTATATTTTTTCAATAAGAAAAGCATCTGCAGTACGAAAAACAGAACCTATATTATTTAAACTTCGTATGTTATCTAAAATTAAAATCAAAGGAGTTCGTTGGGCAGCTATGGCCTGTGCAGCGGTTTTACGGTTGAGTTCGCTGTTCTTTAATTTTCGATTTTGCATGAAACAAAAATACGGAAGTAATTGCTGCAGTTTTTAAAAAATGAAATAAGGTTTATATTCGCTAGAACATCACAAAGAGAATTGACTTGGGCAAACAAGCAAAGGAAACCCCTTTAATGAAACAATACAACCAGATCAAGGCAAAGTACCCTGACGCCTTGTTGTTGTTTCGCGTGGGTGATTTTTATGAAACGTTTGGAGCAGATGCCGTTAAGGCCTCTAAAATACTTGGAATAATTCAAACCAAACGCGGTGCTGGGAGTACAAGCGAAACCGAATTGGCTGGTTTTCCTCACCACTCCTTAAACACCTATTTGCCAAAATTAGTCAAAGCGGGCTGCCGAGTGGCCATATGCGATCAATTGGAAGACCCTAAAATGACCAAGAAGATTGTTAAACGCGGCGTAACAGAATTGGTTACCCCAGGGGTTGCACTCAACGATGATGTTTTAGAACAGAAAAAAAATAATTACCTCGCTGCTGTCATGCAAGGAAAAAAACAGTGGGGCGTTTCTTTTTTAGATATTTCTACTGGAGATTTCTTAGTGAGTGAAGGGAATTTAGATCACCTTAATCAATTAATTCAAAAATTCTCCCCGGCAGAGGTGCTTGCACCTAAACCTCTAAAAAGTAATTTTTCCCAATACTTTGAACAAAAGCTAAATCCGTTCTTTCAAGAAGATTGGGTTTTTCAAGAAAACTTTGGGCGCAACCTTCTTGAACAGCACTTTGAAACCAAAAGCTTAAAAGGGTTTGGCATACATAAATTTAATGAAGGGATTGTTTGTGCAGGTGCAATAATGCACTATCTCTCAGAAACCCAACACGACAAACTGCAACACATTACCCGAATACAAAAAATTGCTAGTGAAGATTTTGTTGGAATTGATCGCTTTACTGCGCGAAATCTTGAACTGCTTTATCCGTCAAATCTAGGTGGAGTAGCGCTAATTGATGTTATCGACAACACCTGTACTGCCATGGGGGGACGCCTGTTGCGGCAGTGGGTAAGCTTTCCCTTAAAATCAATCCCTCAAATTGAAGCACGTCATACACAAGTAAATGCTTACTTAGAAGACAGTATTTGTTGTGAGAAAGTTGCACAACACCTAAAAAAAATTGGGGATGTAGAACGCTTAATGGCGAAAATTGCTACTCAAAAAATCAGTCCAAGAGAGCTCGTTTTACTGCAACAATCGTTAGAAGAAAGTAGTCAAATTAAAAGGCTACTTGAAACAAATAGCAACAAAGAGCTAAATACGGTTGCTGCACAACTCCCCCCCTGCACCCGCCTAAAGGAAACAATTGCTAAAACCCTTAAAGAAGATGCTCCTGTTAATACGAGTAAAGGCAATTTTATTGCTGATGGTTTTTCTAAAGACTTAGACGAACTACGCGCCCTCCTGCACTCCGGAAAATCGCATCTTGATGCCATGCTGGAACGTGAGACAGAGGCAACAGCTATACCCTCGCTTAAAATAGCGTTTAACAATGTTTTTGGCTACTATATAGAAGTACGTAACACCCACCGCGATAAAGTGCCTGAGCGTTGGACCCGAAAACAAACCCTCGTTAATGCCGAACGATACATAACAGAAGAATTAAAGGAATATGAAACCAAAATACTTGGAGCAGAAGAAAAGATTCAGCAGTTAGAATTGGCCTATTATCAAGAACTGCTTACTGCCCTTCAAAAAGACTTGAGCGAAGTGAAGCAAACTTCAACAATTCTTGCACAGATTGATTGCTTACTAGGATTTGCTCAGCTAGCGCAAAAACACAACTACTGCCGCCCGCAACTAAATGACGGTACTGCCTTAAAAATAAAAGCGGGTCGACACCCTGTAATCGAACAACAACTTCCTGCCGGGGAAGCCTATATTGCCAACGATGTAACCCTAAACAGAGACCAACAGCAAATTATCATGATTACAGGTCCAAATATGTCTGGAAAATCAGCCTTGTTACGTCAAACAGCATTGATTGTTTTATTGGCGCAAATGGGAAGCTTTGTTCCTGCGAGTGCTGTAGAAATGGGTGTCGTTGATCATATCTTCACGCGTGTGGGAGCAAGTGATAATATTTCACAAGGAGAATCAACCTTTATGGTTGAAATGAACGAATCTGCAGCTATTTTGAACAACATTAGCGCCAAAAGTTTAGTGCTGCTGGATGAGATTGGACGCGGAACATCTACTTATGACGGGATATCTATCGCCTGGGCAATTGCAGAATATTTGCATCAAAATCCTGCTCAGCCTAAAACTTTGTTTGCCACCCATTACCACGAACTCAACGAAATGGAAGGGCGTTTTAAACGGATAAAAAACTTTAACGTTTCAGTTAAAGAACTCGAAGACAATGTTCTTTTCTTGCGAAAACTTACTCCTGGAGGAAGTGCACACAGTTTTGGGATACATGTGGCTAAGATGGCAGGCATGCCACCACAAATAATTAAGACTGCCGAAAAAAAACTTGAACTACTTGAAAAAAGTCATCAACAAGAAGAACGAAAGGAACTACTCAATAAAGAACAAGACCAAATGCAGTTGAGTTTTATTAGTCTTGATGACCCTCTATTAGAAGACTTAAAGGCCGAAATCATTGATTTAGATATTGATACCCTTACCCCAGTTGAAGCCCTAATGAAACTCAACAACATCAAACGTCGCTTGGGTGGAAAATAGCAGAAGTAAAAACTCAAAAAAAGGTTTCAAAAATTAAAATTTATTTTAACTTTGCCACCCATGCGAAAGTAGCTCAGGGGTAGAGCATCACCTTGCCAAGGTGAGGGTCGCGGGTTCAAATCCCGTCTTTCGCTCATCACAATTTACGCTCGAGTGGTGGAATTGGTAGACACGTTGGACTTAAAATCCAATGACCATTGCGGTCGTGCGGGTTCAAGTCCCGCCTCGAGTACAAAACCCTCCTTTTGGAGGGTTTTTTTATTCATGTAATCTACCTTATAAACTATGTTCTAAACAATAAAATCAAATTCTTCTAGTACTACAGTTTTAAGATAAGCTGTGTAATAAAAAAATCTATCGATCAATCATTTCATTGAGTTGATAAAACAAACGTTGAATTAATCGTAGATCATCCGTAATAATTTCAGCCGTAGCTTGCATCTCTTGGGTAAATGGGATTTCCTTAGTTGCGAAGTACATTTTTAATGTAGGACATACATAGGGCAGAATTGTAATCAAGATTTGCAAACGTACTTTAGGATTGAATTCATTTGAATGCACCTCAAATATAGGCTACTTCCTCAAAAAAATTGCTCTTACTTCTTTAATCAATACATTGGGAGTTTGTTTTGATCTATCATAAAACTTTCTTTTAAAATTATTGGCCATACTACTTTAATCTATTTTTTATCGAATCCTGTTGAGTAATGTCATCTATTGGATGAGGCTTATCTACTCTCTCTTTAATGGAGATAATAGGACACAATCCGCTATCTGCTAACAAGAGATTAATAAGGTAGATTACACTAAAGTTTTGATGTTTTTTTTAGAAAAGCTCGCCTGTTGAACAGTACAAAACTCTATCGCTACACGCTGGCTAGTTGTACTAATCCATTTCAACTTTTCTGCAACCCTATAAATTAACCGTTGATATTTTTACTATCTTGTTGGTAAATAGCCAAATATGAATGAAATTATTATAGTAGTTGTTGCTGTTGTGGTCTTAATTGCTGCTGTTATTATATACGGCGTTGTAAGTACATCTATGGGATATGAAGAAGATGTAAATAAAAACTATATCCCCGACCGTTTTGAACGCATGTTTGGAGCTGACCCTAAAAAGAAAGATTCCGACGAGCAGGAATAATCTTTACAACCATGGCATACAGACAGTGCATGAAAAGAATGTTTGGATAATCAGTCTTTTAGCCCTAGATTTACACGCTGAATTTAATTGAAATGCAATTAAATTAATTGGAAAAGACAAACGAATAACTAAACTATACAAATGGAAGCATACATCTATGACGCCATCCGAACCGTTCGTGGGAAGGGAAGTAAAAAAGGGGCTCTTATTGGCGTAACCCCTGCAGAGTTAGCCCGTCAGACCTTAACCGCCCTTCAAAGCAAGCACCAACTTGATACTACTTTGGTAAATGATGTGATTTTGGGCTGTGTAGGCCAAGTAAAAGATCAAGGTGCAAACATTGCAAAATCTGCAGCTCAGGCCTCAAATTATGGCGATCATCTATGTGGTGTAACACTAAACCGTTTTTGTGGTTCAGGCTTAGAATCTATGAATCAGGCTGCGGCTTACATAAAATCTGGATTCCGTGATCTTATTGTTGCAGGAGGTGTAGAAAGCATGTCGCGCGTTGCCATGGGATCAGATGGAGCAGGAATGTTTATAGATCCTACATTAGCAGTTCCTGGAAACCTTGTTCCTCAAGGAATTTCAGCAGATTTGATTGCATCAAAATACGGATATACAAGACAAGCAACAGATGAATTTGCTGCGGAGTCACAACGCAGAGCAACCATCGCCAATGAAAAAGGCTACTTTAAGTCTCGTATCCCTGTTCTTGATCCTAACGGAGTAGAAATCCTAACTACCGATGAAAATATCCGACCCGGTACTACAGCAGAATCCATGGCCACACTTCAACCTGCCTTCCAAATGATGGGTGCTATGGCTGGGTTTGATGATGTAGCCTTAGACAAATATCCTGAAGTTGAGACGCTAGAACACGTTCACCATGCGGGGAACTCTTCAGCCATAGTAGACGGTGCTGCTATTTCTTTAATTGGAAACAAAGAAGCCGGTGAAAAAATGGGCTTAAAACCACGATTCAAAGTAAGAACTGCGGCGATTGACGGAACAGACCCAACCATTATGTTAACAGGACCTGCTCCTGCATCAAGAAAGGCATTGAAACAAGCCGGAATGAATATCGGTGACATCGATTTGATTGAAGTAAACGAGGCATTCTCTGCTATTCCAATGCTATTTATGGACGAAATGGGTGTTGGCATGGATAAAATCAATGTCAACGGTGGAGCCATTGCTATGGGACACCCCCTAGGAGCTACAGGCTGTATGCTTGCAGGAACTTTAATGGATGAGCTCGAACGTCGTGACCTAAACACAGGTTTAGTAACCCTTTGTATTGCTGGAGGAATGGGAATTGCTACCATTATCGAGCGTGTATAATTTTAAGCTACAGAATTTATAAAATGGAAAATATTCAAGATAAACTATTGTCTTTTAGTGTTGATGCCGATGGAATTGGAACCCTAGTCATTGATCAAAAAGAGAATCCAACCAACCTTTTCTCTGAGGAATTCATCAAAAAATATGTTGAAACCGCGAGATTGGCCATTGCTGATGACGCAGTAAAAGGAGTAATTGTAACCTCTGGGAAACCTATTTTTATGGCAGGAGCAGATTTGCGTGCCCTATTAGAAGATATTCCTGACCAAAAATCATTTACGGCAAGCATCATGGAAATGCACCATGGTCTCCGTGAAATTGAAACTGCTGGCAAGCCCTTTGTTGCAGCCATTAACGGAACTGCACTTGGTGGTGGATTAGAATTGTGTTTGGCTTGTCACCATAGAATTGCCCTCAACTCAACAAAAATCAAAATCGGATTTCCTGAAATAAAAGTTGGATTGTTCCCCGGCGGAGGTGGAACAGTAAAAGCACCTTATTTACTTGGTATCCAATCTGCACTAATGTATTTACTTCAAGGAATTGAAGCACGTCCACCAAAAGCGTTAAAAGACGGTTTGATAGATGCTGTAGCAGAAAGCCAAGAAGAAATGATGGAAGCGGCAAAAGCCTTTATTCTGGCTACACCAAATCCTGTTCAACCTTGGGACAATAAAAAACACAAAATACCTGGTGGTGGAATGTGGACACCAAATGGTGTTCAAACCATGGTTGGAGCTTCCGGAAATGTAGGAAAGCTAACCCACGGGAATTATCCTTCTGCGCAAAAAATCATCAAGGTTATTCATGATGGAATTCAAATTCCAGTTGATCGCGCCTTAGAAATTGAAGCGCGTTACTTTACTGCTGCAGTAAATACCCCAGAAGCAAAAAACATGATCCGCACAGGATTCTTTGCTATTCAAGATGCTGCAAAAGGAAAAGCACGTCCAAAAGACGAACCAAAATACGAAATTCAAAAACTAGGTGTTCTTGGAGCGGGTATGATGGGGGCTGGTATCGCATACGTTTCGGCAAAAGCTGGAATGGATGTTGTCCTTAAAGATGTAACGGTAGAAGGAGCCGAGAAAGGGAAAGCCTACTCTACAACCCTACTCGACAAAGCAATTGCGAAAAAACGTTCTACTCCTGAGAAGAAAGAAGCCCTGTTAGCGAAAATCACACCAACAGATGACCCTAATGCAGTAGAAGGCAGTGACTTAATTATTGAAGCAGTTTTCGAAAATGTAGAACTAAAAGACAAGGTTACCAAAGAAACGGAAGCCGTTTTAGGCGAAGACAAGGTTTACGGTTCAAACACCTCAACCATTCCAATTTCCTTATTGGCGAAATCATCTGCACGTCCTGAAAACTTTATTGGTATTCATTTCTTTTCTCCTGTAGATAAAATGCCTTTGGTTGAAATTATCGTGGGTGAAAAAACTGCTGATAAAGCCATTGCAGCAGCGGTAGACTATACGGTAGCCATTAAAAAAGTGCCAATTGTAGTGAATGACAGTCGTGGATTCTTTACTTCACGTTGTTTTGGAACCTACGTAACAGAAGGAATGTTCTTGCTAGAAGAAGGAGTTCCTGCACCAATGATTGAACGTGTTGCAACAAAAATTGGACTCCCAGTTGGTCCACTTGCTGTACATGATGAAGTTTCTCTTACGCTTTCTGTTCATATTTTTGAAAGTGACCCAGCAGAGAAAAGTGCCGCAGAAAAACGTTCTTATGCAATGGTTAAAGATCTAGTTGAAAACCATAAACGCACCGGAAAACGCGATGGTGCTGGTTTCTATGATTACCCAAAAGGAGGCCAAAAGAAACTATGGCCAGGTCTTAAAGAAATCTATACACCAAATGTAGATGCACTTTCTGAAGAAGTGGTAAAGAAACGTATGTTGCACCGTCAAGTTTTAGAGAGCTATCGTTGTTTAGACGAAGGTGTATTGCGTTCTACAACGGATGGAGACATTGGTTCTATATTAGGATGGGGCTTCCCAATTTTTACTGGAGGAGCACTTTCGTATATTGACTATGTAGGAATGGACAACTTTATTGCAGACTGCGATGCCTTTAAAGCGCAATTTGGAGAGCGTTGGGATGTTCCACAAAGTTTACGTGATTTAGCTGCCGCAGGGAAGTCAATTCACGATTTTGGAAAATAATTCAAAGAAACAGAGTGATAAAAAAAGCGCCATATGGCGCTTTTTTTTATGATTCAAATTGCTTGAATATTAAATCGTTTACCACTTCGGCATGCTGCTCGATTTGGTCTTTAGAAAATACTTCTGTTCCGTATTGGCTTTTCAATAAATGCGCCAACATAAAGAATCCACTAGAAGCACCCATAATGATGGAAATAAAATTGGCTCGTGGAATGGTTTTAAACTCTTTCAAATCTTCTGTTGGATCTTCTATACTTTTTTCACCAAACCAAATTACTGGGCTAAATACTTGTTCAATTAAGAATTGAGATCGCCAATTGTCTTGTCCCATTTCTTGAAAGACAATCTTATAAAGGGGTGGGTTTTCGGCTAAAAAATAAATGTACTGACGTGCATAGGCACGTAGTGCTGTCGTTCCTTTCAAATCGACATAATAACTTTGAATGTGCTCAAATCGTTCTACCAAACGCTCTCCCAAATAGCTCATGGCTTTTTTCCACAAATCTTCTTTGTTTTCAAAACGATAGCTAATTAAAGGGTTGGTAACACCTACTTTTTGGGCTACATCTTTTAGCTGTGCTCCGTCATAGCCTTTCTCTGAAAAGACCTCAAGGGCTGCTACCAATATGTCATTTAAATCTAGTGTTTGCGATAAACTTGGTCGTCCTCTTTTCCGTTTTGGAAGCTCACTATTCGGCATAAATCAAATTTAATTCCAGCAAAATACAGCTTTTTTTCAAATCAGATTTTGATTCAATTTTTCATAAACGATTTAAATCTTGGTCCAATTCATTATTTTTAGTCCCACAGACCAAAACGATGAAAAACAATCTTCTAAATATCACCTGCTTTTTTTGTCTTTTACTCTTCAATCAATGTGGAAAAGAAAGTCCATCGACTCAGGAAGAGCGAACCGAAACTCCAGAAGAAATCGACATTAGTAGCATTTCTACAGACCCTTGGTGGGACGATGCTGTATTCTATGAAATTTTTGTGCGTAGTTTTTATGACAGCGACGGGGATGGCATTGGCGACCTAAGAGGAATTATTGAAAAATTAGACTATCTCAACGATGGGAATCCAAATACCACAAATGATTTAGGAGTTACTGGTCTATGGCTTATGCCCATTTTTCCTTCACCCAGCTACCACGGGTATGATGTGACAGACTACCGTGACATCAACCCTGATTATGGTACCATGGCAGATTTTAGAGCATTGGTGGAAGCGGCTCATGCACGAGGAATAAAAGTAATTATTGATTTTGTAGGCAACCACACCTCTGATCAACACCCTTGGTTTCAAAGCTCTGCTGCAAATACTGCCAAGAGAGATTGGTATCTTTGGAATACGTTTAAACCCGACTACCGTGGCCCTTGGGGACAAGAAGTTTGGCATGAACGCAACAATAACTACTACTATGGTATCTTTTGGGGAGGTATGCCTGACCTTAACTACAACACCCCAGCGGTTACCAACGAGATTAAGGAGATTGTTCGCTATTGGTACAACGATATTGGGGTTGACGGTTTCCGTATTGATGCCGTAAAGCACTGGATTGAAGCGGGAAGTCAACAAGAAAATACAACCGCAACCTTAAGCTGGTGGCGTAACTTTTTCGCCTTTCAAAAAGAAATTAGTCCACGATTAATGACCGTGGGCGAAGCTTGGACCTCTACCCGAAATATTGCACCTTACAGCGACCACCGATTGGACTACTGTTTTGAGTTTGATTTATCTTATGCAATTATAGATGCGGTTAACAACCAAAACGCCTCTGGCTTAAGTTCTAAATTAAATGAAATTGTGGCGACCTATGAGGCGGGACAATATGGGAGTTTTTTAACCAATCACGATCAAGATCGAAGTTTTAATCGCTTTGGATTAAATATTCCTAAAGCCAAACTGGCCGCAAGCATCTTACTGTCCCTTCCAGGGGTACCCTACCTCTACTATGGTGAGGAAATTGGTATGACAGGGCAAAAACCCGATGAAAATATTCGGAAACCCATGCAATGGTCGGCAGACCCTCAAGCTGGCTTTACCACAGGGCAAGCATGGCAGGCCCCAAGCAGTAATTTTGCAAGCTTTAATGTTGCTGACCAACTAACAGATGAGGGTTCACTCCTAAGTCATTACAAAAAATGGATACAAATGCGCAACGCCATTGGTCAACTTCGCACAGGAGAAATCACCATGGTCAATAGTAGTGCGAGTTCAGTTTTTAGTTTTTTACGCAAAACTAATAATGAAGCACAAAGCTATTTGGTGGTTCACAATCTGGCGCAAGCCCGTAACGACCTGCCAATTAGCTTAGGAAGCTCTGCATTGGCAGAGGGCAGCTATGCATTGTTTGATGTTTTAAGCAATACTTCGATAGGACAACTAAATGTTGGTCCCAATGGAGCTATACAAGGAACTGCAGAAGAGGTGCCATTAGAAGCCTTTGGTTCATACGTTTTACGATTAGACGCCCAGTAATCTTCTACGATTCTTGTTGTAACGCTTTTGCAACCGCTTCTACTTCTTCCATTACTCTTAGGAGATTTCCTCCCCAGATTTTTTCAATCTCCTCTTGGGTATACCCACGTTTAACCAATTCTTTGGTGACGTTTAGGGTTTCTGAAGCATCTTGCCACCCTTCAATTCCTCCGCCTCCGTCAAAATCGGAACTAATGCCTACATGGTCAATGCCAATTTTGTTTTTGATATAATCAATATGGTCAACCAAATCGGTCACTGAAACAGGAGGATAGGTTGTTTTTATTGCCTCTAACTGATCGGATGCCAAGGACAATAAATCTTTTCGTTGCTGAATGTAGGCTTGAAGTTCGTCAAAGCTCAATGCACGCATTTGATATTTATCTAACACAGGGATATTGTGTTTTTCACCAACCAATTTCAAAATAGAATCTTTGGCTTTTTTGTGCGCGTTGTGTTTTTCTGTATTCAAGTACGAGCTAAAAGCAACTGTTTGAACTACTCCACCACTCTTTTTCACCCATGCCAATTGCTCATCATCTAAGTTTCGCGAATGGTTACACAATGCTCGAGCAGAAGAATGGGAGGCAATAATGGGAGCTTTTGAACGCTCGGCCATTTGACGTATAGCCTCTTTTGAAGGATGTGATATGTCGACCATTATACCGTAATAATTCATTTTATCAATGACTTGTCTCCCCAGTTCGCTAATTCCGTTGTGCAAGTATATTCCGTCTGCTTCACCAGTGTTTGAGTCAGACAATTGACTGTGCCCATTGTGTGCTAAAGAAATGTACCGTGCTCCTTGGTCGTAGAATTTTTTTACATTTTCAATGTCATTCCCCAACGGATACCCATTTTCTACCCCAATCATGGCTACTTTTTTTCCGCTTTTCCAAATTCTGCGAACATCTTCAGCAGTTAAGGCCAATTCAATTTGATCTGGCGCATAGTTATTTACCAAACGATGGATAGCGCTAAACTTCGCTTCTGCATTGGCTGCCGCCTTTTCAAACCCGCTTTTTGTAAGGCTATCTTGGCCTGTATAGACAATCAACCAAGAAACATCGAGACCACCAGCCATCATATTTGGCAAGTTAACTTGCGAATTGGTTTTTTGAGTGTAGTTTATACTGTCTGTGAAATTTCCCACATTAATATCATCGTGGGTGTCAATTGTAATTACAGCTTGGTGAATTCGCTCTGCATCACTCAAATTTGATTTTTTGGATGCTGTATCGCATTGTGCCATTAGTAGTGTAAAAATGACAAGCATGGAAGTTTTTAGTAATCTCATCTAACTAGGTTGTTTTGCTTATCCCCCAATGTAAGAAGAAATTCTATTTTTTAGAAAAGTTTATCTTTAGCTGAATTAAACTTTGACTGAATGAGCAAACTTTTACAATGGTCTTTGACCGCTGCCCTAGCTGGATTTTTATTTGGATTTGATACAGTTGTAATTTCAGGTGCCGACCAAAAATTACAGGAACTCTGGGGGTCATCTGATGGTTTTCACGGTATAGTTGTTATGGCTATGGCATTGTGGGGAACAGTAATTGGTTCTTTATTTGGGAGTATCCCTACCCGAATTTTGGGACGAAAAAAAACTTTATTGTGGATTGGGATTTTCTACAGCATTTCTGCGCTTGGCTCTGCTTTAGCAACTGGCCCCTACCTATTTGCATTTTTCCGTTTTTTAGGTGGTCTTGGGGTAGGTGCATCAACAATTGCAGCACCAGCCTATATCTCTGAAATTGCACCTGCAAATGATCGTGGTCGGCTAGTGGGGCTATATCAGTTCAATATCGTTTTTGGAATTTTAGTGGCATTTCTCTCCAACTATCTACTCAGCGATTTGGGTGAAAATGCATGGCGTTATATGATGGGAGTAGAAGCCTTGCCAGCCTTGCTCTATACATTAATGGTTATTTATATCCCTAAAAGCCCGCGCTGGTTGTTTTTACAGCAAAAAGAAGAAGAAGCAAAAGCCATTATTCAAGAAGCCTACAGCAAAGAAGATGCTGAAGCGCTTATCGTAGACATCAGTTCAGAACAAGATAACCTACCTACCAACGAAAGTATTTTTGACCGCAAATACCGTTTCATTTTAAGCTTAGCTTTTCTCATTGCTTTTTTCAATCAATTTTCTGGTATCAACGCATTTTTATATTATGCCCCTAGAATCTTTGAAGAAGGAGGATTGGGCGCTAGTACAGCACTGCTAAGCAGTGTCGGTATTGGTTTAGTCAATCTCATATTTACACTAATTGGAATAAATCTTATTGATCGTTTAGGGCGTAAAATTCTAATGTATATAGGCTCTGTTGGGTATATTATTTCCCTCTCGCTAATTGCTGCGTCTTTTTTATTGGAATGGGAAGGTTTAGCCTTGCCCCTATTTCTCTTTTTGTTTATTGCCTCCCACGCCATCGGTCAAGGGGCAATAATCTGGGTCTTTATCTCTGAAATTTACCCCAACCATTTACGCAGTGCTGGACAATCGTTTGGCACCTCTACGCATTGGGTTTTAGCAGCTATTATTCCTTCACTAGTTCCGGTGCTATTTGCTACTATAGGGGCTGGAGTAGTCTTTGCAGTTTTTGCATTTATGATGGTCTTGCAACTCTTATTTGTGTATTTTTGGATGCCCGAAACCAAAGGCGTGTCCCTAGAATCTTTAGCACAACAACTCTTGATAAAAGAATGAGAAAAATAACGTTAATTTCAGTTTTGTTGTTGCTATTGGCCTGCCAAAAAACGACCAAAGAAAAAGCACAAATGAACGAAGAGACCCTATATCGACCACTCATCCACTTTACACCAAAAGCGCATTGGATGAATGATCCCAACGGAATGTTTTATTTCAATGGCAAGTACCATCTCTATTTTCAGTATTATCCAGGGGCAAGCGTTTGGGGGCCTATGCACTGGGGTCATGCCAGTAGTGAAGATTTAATCCATTGGGAAGAACACCCCATTGCTTTGTACCCTGACGAGATGGGGTATATCTTTTCTGGGAGTGCTGTAGTAGATTATAAAAACACCTCTGGTTTTGGTAAAGACGGGAAAACCCCCATTGTTGCAATTTTCACACACCATGATATGGATAAAGAAATTGCCGAGAAAATTGACGTGGAAACACAAAGCATTGCCTTCTCGCTGGACGAAGGTATGACCTGGACAAAATATGAAGGAAACCCAGTAATTGAAAATCCTGCTATTCGAGATTTTAGAGACCCAAAAGTGTTTTGGGATGATGAACGAGAACAGTGGGTGCTTATTTTGGCTGCACAGCAAAAAGTCATGCTCTACACTTCTCCCAATCTTAAAGACTGGA
>WTJU01000053.1 GCA_011526285.1 Candidatus Arcticimaribacter sp. | reverse complement strand
TTTAATGATGACCTAGATGCTTTCCCGCTCGATCCTAGTGAAAATACAGACAGTGATGATGATGGGATTGGAAATTCAAGTGACCCTGATGATGACAATGATGGACTGACTGACGTTGAAGAGGGTCAAAGAGGAACAAATCCAAACAATTCTGACACCGATGGAGATGGATTAAGTGATAGTGAAGAAGTTAACAATGGATCAAACCCGCTTAACAGAGATACTGATGGTGATGGACTTGATGATAACCAGGAAGTAGAAAAGGGTACCGATTTAAATAACCCAGATACTGATGGCGATGGTGTTGTTGATGGTGATGATGACTTACCTCTAGATCCATTTGGAGATGAGGATACTGATGGAGACGGAATTCGGGACGGCCTTGACCCAGATGACGATAATGATGGGCTTACAGACGTGGAGGAAAGTGGTCTAGGAACTAACCCAAGAAATAATGATACTGACCAAGACCAAAGTAGTGATGGAGAAGAGGTTACAAGAGGAACAAATCCGTTAAGTCCAGACACTGATGGTGACGGCATGTCAGATGGTGATGAAATACAAAGAGGAACTAATCCACTGAGTGCCGATACCGATGGTGATGGCGTAAATGACTTTGAAGATGAATTTCCATTAGACGCTTCGGAACAATTCGATGCAGATGGAGATGGAATTGGCAATAACAAGGATAATGATGATGATAATGATGGATTGTCAGACGGACAAGAAGCCATATATAATACCGATCCACTAAATAAAGATTCTGATGGAGATGGACTAAACGATGGTGAGGAAATAGTAAAAGGTTGTAATCCGTTAACGCAAGATACTGATGGAGATGGTGTTGAAGACGGACTAGATGCTTTCCCTAATGATCCAAGTGAAAGTAAAGACACCGATTTTGATGGTATAGGTGATAATAGTGATAATGATGACGATAATGATGGTGTGAACGATCAACAAGATACATTCCCAAAAAATCCAAAAGAGGCACGTGATATTGATAATGACGGTATTGGAAATAATGAGGACATTGATGATGATAATGATGGTGTAATAGATTGGAGAGAACATCAATTTATTACTGTTTATCAATACTATAAAATTTCATACAATCGATTTGGCAACAAAGGAGAGATTAAACTTAAATCTCCAACAATAAAAGGTGTAGGTAAATGGAAAATCAGAAAGAAAATTACTGGTGGTGCAGATGCAGGTTTGTTTACTGTTCGTTCTGGTGAACCAAAATTACAATCTCAAAAAATTGAAGAAAAAACTGATTTAGGAGAAGGATACCTCTCTTTCATTAATCCACCGGAACCTGGAGTGATTAACGATGCTAATCAAGATGGAATCTATGAAGTGTTAATTGGATATGTAAACACTACCTATGGTGATACAAGAGTGCCAATTCCAACACAAAGTAGTTCAATTACAATAAGTGAAGGTCAAGAAGATATCATAGAGTTAAGCACAGAAAAAGTTCCCTTAGCTCAGGTAGATAAAAGAAGAATTACATCAGATACCGACGCTGACGGGCTGATTAACCCTATTGACCCTGATGATGATGGAGATCACATTTACAGTCGTTTTGAAACACAAGGAGAGAATAAATTCTGGCAGCGATCAGATGACTTTGATAATGATGAGATAAGTAATTATCTAGATCCAGATGATGAAAATGACGGAGTTTTTACAGAGTTTGAAAACCCCGATCCAAATCAGGATTTTAATCCAGAAGATGCACAAGATACAGATCAAGATGGATTACCAGATTATTTTGATATGGATGATGATGGAGATGGAATATCTACAATAGAAGAAGGGGCAGATCCAAATCTAGACGGAAACCCAATGGATGCTACTGACAGTGATCAGGATGGAATTCCAGATTATCTCGATCCAGATGATGACGGTGATGGAGTTCCAACTATTGAGGAATTTTCTTTTGGAATTCCTATTGATACTGATAATGACGGAATCTTTGATTATTTAGATACTGATGACGATAATGATGGAATACCAACTTTAAATGAGAGTAGACCCTCGGAACAAGGGTATTTAGATTCAGATGGTGATGGTATACCCAACTACATTGATATTGATGATGATAATGACGGAGTAGATACAATCTTTGAGGATGATAATTTAAATAATTCACCTTTAGATGATGATTTTGACGGAGACGGTATAATAAATGCTTATGAATCTACATTAGAGGACTGTGACAACGACGGTGTAAATGACCAGTTGGATGCCGAAAACTGTAATCCATACAACGATAGCGATGGTGACGGGATATCAAATTTAGATGAAATCATTGCCGGTAATGATCCAAATGACGCCACTGACAAACCTGATAATTTTGGTGATTTAAATTTTGAAATTGCAACATTCCTTTCTCCAAATGGTGATGGGATAAATGACACTTGGTATGATCCAGCAATCGAGCGTTATCCAAATAATCACGTATGGATATACTCTAGAACAGGAAAACTAATCTTTAGTCAACAAAACTATAGAAACGATTGGAATGGGCTAATGGATGGTAAAGAGCTCCCAGAGGGTGCATATTTCTACACCATTGATTTTGATAATAATGGCAGTATTGATTACCAAGGATGGCTCTATTTAACAAGATAATGGAATGAGAAAACTATACCTAGCCTTTTTGTTTTTGTCTTTAAAGTTGTTTGCCCAGCAAGACACCTATCTTTCATTAATTGATTATCAAATGCCATTAATTAATCCTGCCCATGCAGGAGTTGAAGGTCAAAGCTTTGCTTTTAATTCCAGAAATCAATGGGCATCTATAGAACAAAGTCCCAAAACCATAGCATTTACCTACTCAATGGCTAGAGGGAAAAATGTTGGTTTAGGTGTATCAGTAATTTCAGATGAAGTATTTATAGAAAAACAAACGTTTTTAGCGGTAGACTTTTCGTATAAACTGACACTAAGCAATGATTCAAAAATATTTTTAGGGCTAAAAGCTGGAATGAACTCATTTAGAGCAAATACAACTAATCTTACTTCATATAGTCAAACGGTTGATCCTGCAAAAAAAGACATGAGCAGGCTTAACCCTAACATAGGAGTCGGATTACTACTTCAAAACAAGACCTATTGGTTTTCAGCTTCTATTCCGAGACTTTTCAATGCCAAACGAAATGAAGAGATTTATTTAAATGCCAGAGACAGAGTTCATTTTTATATGGCAGGGGGAAAAACCTTCATCATAAATGAAAACCTAAACATTGAACCTAGATTTATCTACAGAACATCTAGTGGAATAAAATCGATTGCTGAAGGGATGGTATGGGCTAGCTACAAGACCAAATTTGATTTTGGTATAGGGATAAGAACTGCAAGCGTTATGTCATACAAAATCAAGCTTGATTTAAGTGAAATGATTTCAATTTCCTATGCTTATGACACTTTTGGTGGATTAAATAATGTAATGAATCAGTTAAGCGCACACGAATTTGGGTTAAAAATACGTTTAAATAAAAAAACAATTGTTGAAAATGAGGTCGAACAAGATCAAATCGATTTAACAGATGATAATTTAAATTAAAAATAAATTCATGGCGAGTAAAGCGATAACTTCTGTATTTAATTACAGAATCTTAATTATTTTAATCGAAACAGTACTTGTTTATTTTTTATATAACTACTACAAAATCAATTTAGCTATTGATTTTACTATTATAAGTATTGCAATAGTATTTCCATTGGTTTTCTCAATAACTAGTGCCTACCAAAGAAGACAAGAGTCAATAGAAACCTTTGCAGAATTTAGAAATAAGATTATTGATATTTCAAATATATTTTACGCTGTAAATGGCGTTCAAAAAGAAGACTACAATAAGATTTACAATGAATTGATTGAAGCACAAAACCTTCTAGTGGAATATATTAAGTCATCTGATGGGAACACTAAATTTGATGATTTAAGAAATAAACGAAAGGCCATTTTACTCCTTATTGATTCATATAAACACTTGTTCAATGAGCGAGAAAAAGATAGCTTAATTCGAGTTAAAAATGAGCTTTTTTTATCGGCAGAAAAGCTTCGTGGAACAAAAATTCATGAAACCCCTATTTCATTACGCAAGTACTGCTTAATTTTTATTTACCTCTCTCCATTGCTGTATGACTCACAACTGGTTTTGGGTCAATCATCGTTTGGTTACACCATTGAGACACTTATTTCACTCTTATTTTCGTTGCTAATTAGTTTTGTACTCATGGCATTGTATAATGTTCAAGAATATATAGAGAATCCTTTCGACCAAAAAGGGCTCGATGATTTAAAAATTGATGAAATGCAAGTAAATAAGTGGGAGTCTTTGTTTCATGATTAACCTTACTAAGCCTCACTTTAGTCAGAAGTAAATTAGGGCAGTTTGAAAATATCTTCAACGCTACAATTAAGCGTTCTGGCTATTTTTAAGGCCAAAACTGTAGATGGTACATAAATACCGTTTTCAATGGCATTGATGCTTTTTCTAGAAACTTCAGCAGCAATAGACAATTCTTGCTGAGTTAATCCAGCAGATTTTCTGTGCTCCTCAAGCCTGTTATGAAGTTTTTGGTGGTCTTTTCCCACAACTATCGCTCTTCAAACTTTTCTACAGCGTTGGTTAGTTCCTTTCCAGTGTTAGGGTATAAATAGCCTGCGATTAGTGTGCCTAGGCCAATTGTACCTACCAGTATTCCAACGGCTTTTAAAATTATTCCCATCCAAATCATTCCAAAGAGATAGAGTCCTAGCCCTACAAAAATGGTTATGACCCCATTTCTACGGTAGTCAATGGGTTCTTTTTTACGTTCATCAAAAATTTGCATTAACTCGTCTAGTTTCTTAGCATCTTCAAGATGTTTTGCAATCTCAAGCACTGTTTTTCTTTTGTCTCTGCTTTCAAGATATTGCCATACAAATACTGCTATTGGAATAATAATCCCAGCCAGTATGCCAAGAATAGGTATAAGTATCATTTGGTCCATAATAATTTATTTAAGTGTAACGCAAACGTAACATTTTTTAACATGAGAAGCAAAGGTTACATCAAAAAATTTATTTAAATCGAAATAACCCGCTGATTTCATCTTCAATTATTTTCAGTTTATTCGCGTGACAGGAATACCGCAACCACTTTGTATTTGAACCCCCTAAGGCAAGTATTAATTTGTTAAATTTGAACAAAATTCCCTTTTGGGAGTACAATTCACTAAAAGAGCGATTTCAACATACAGTATTTTGAATACAAAGAAGAAAATTATAGTAACAGGAGGCTTGGGATACATTGGGTCGCATACTGTTGTTGAACTTATAGAAAGTGGATATGAAATTGTAATTGCCGATAACTTATCTAATTCAGATTTAGATGTGTTAGATAAAATAAATGAAGTTTCCACTGGCGATAAACCAAAATTCGAAGCGCTTGATTTGACTGATGCAGAAAAGACGTTTTCCTTCTTTCAGCAACATAAAAACGCCAAAGGTGTAATTAACTTTGCAGCTCTAAAAGCAGTGGGTGAAAGTGTTCAGAAGCCAATTCTATACTACAAGAACAACTTATCCATACTTTTAAATATCATTGAGAATATGGAGCGATTCGAAATGAATAATCTAATATTTTCATCGTCTGCCACTGTGTACGGACTTCCGGAGCATTTACCAGTAAATGAAAGTAGTAGTTCTAAAAGACCAACATCTCCCTACGGTAACACAAAGAAAATTGGAGAAGAAATTATTGAAGATTTTGCCTTTAATAACTCAGCATTTAAATCAATTTCTTTACGGTATTTTAATCCTATAGGTGCACACCCAAGCGGAAAACTAGGGGAGCGGCCAAACGGTATTCCAAATAACCTAATGCCATTCATAACACAAACTGTTTCAGGGAAAAGAAAAGAATTAAAGGTGTTTGGGAATGATTATAACACCCCAGATGGTACAGCAATTAGAGATTATCTTCATGTTGTAGACTTGGCCAAAGCGCATGTGCTAGCACTAGAAAGACTATTAGCGAACAAAAACGACACCAATTACGAAGTTTTTAACTTAGGAACTGGTATAGGTTACTCTGTCTTGGATGTAATTAAGTCATTTGAAAAAACGACTAAAAAAAAGGTAAACTACTCCTTTGTAGATCGAAGAGTAGGTGATGTTCCAATCTTATATACCGACCCATCTAAGGCCCGTGATGTTCTTAATTGGAAACCAAAATATACTATTGACGACATGACACGCTCTTCATGGAATTTTCAAAAATCAGAGGAAATTTAATCGTGTAGTAGTTAACATTAAATGTTTTAAAAAAAATTGAAATGGATATAGATCTTGTTTATTTATGGGTTGATGGTAATGATCCAAAATGGGTAAAGAAAAAAGAACATTACATAAACCGAAAAATTAATACCAAAGGGCGGTATGATAATAATCAGGAATTAAAATATTCATTACGATCAGTTGACAAGCATTTACCTTGGATTAGAAAAATATTCATTCTAACGGATAATCAGGTACCCGCTTTCATCAACCCTGATCATCCTAAAATTGAAATCATAGACCATTCTCAAGTAATGCCTAAGGAGATATTGCCAACGTTCAATTCTAGTGTAATAGAACATTTTATTTATAAAATCCCCGGTTTATCTGAACACTATTTGTATTCGAATGACGACATGTTTGTAAACGCTGATTTAGCGCCTTCATTTTTTTTCAAAGATGGAATACCAATCATGAGAATGTTAAAAGATCCCATTCTAAGACAAAAACTTTTCCTAAAACGTCTTTTTAAAATTGAAATCAATACCTATAGGCTTGCCATTGAGAATGCATATAATCTCTTTGAAAAGACATTTAAAATCTTTTATCCAATAAAACAACACCACAATATAGACGCCTATTTAAAAAGCGACTATAAATTAATCATGGAAGATATTTTTAAAGATGAATTAGAACCCATGTTTAAAAATCGATTTAGGCATCCGTCTGATATCCACAGGATGTTGATTAATTATTACGCCATAAAAAACAACAGAGGTGTTTTAACCTTTAGCAGTAGTTATGAGTCTTGTAGATTAAAAGTCCACAAAACAAATTATCAAAAAAAGCTTGATAAATACACCCCTAAGCTTTTTTGCTTGAATGACTCAGAACATGCTAGAGATGAACATCGCGCTCAAGTAGAACCTTTTTTGAAAAAACGCTTTCCCAAAAAAGCACAATTTGAAGTGTAGGTGAAGGCCTACCCTAGTTTAAAGCTCAAAAGTTGATTTTTCAGGCAGTATAACTTCAAACGAGTTTTTGATGTTTTCCATGGTTTGCTGATAGTTTCTTATGTGCACACTATCATTCAAACAAACCAAAGAATAGCGCTGTTCACGCACTGCTCTAATTGCTTTTTTAGATTTAATCATTAACGGGAACATTTTTGTATCCTGATAGGTGTTGTAGGGGATGAAGTTTGAGCTGCAAATTTGCCATGTTTTAAACAGCTCAGGGGTGTAATCTTCGTTACTCCTAAACCTATGGGTAGACATTCCTGTTAACTCTTCACCACAATGATTCCAAACATCTTCAAAAGTACTTTTCAAAAAAGGTTGTGCGTTGTGTGGAGTGCGTAATGTGATGAATTTAGTGTAAAACTTTAGTAAATAATTTAACCTCCCTCTTTTCCCATAAGACGGGTGATACCATTTCCACGCATCTCGTTTAAAAACCTCTTTTTTGTCAAAGTGCTTGTTAATTAAACGAATATTGTTTTTGAGCATTTTTTCAAACTGAGAAAAACCGGTGTTTTTGCGAAAAGCAGCAATGTCTTTTGGAAGTCCATCTTCAAAAAAGCGAGTAGGGGAAAGGTGGTTTGTAATGAAAAAATCATCGTTGAAATACACAAAATGTTCCGATAAGTCAGGAATTTTATGCATGTAAATTTCAATCAAATTTGAATTGAATACAGGTAAATACTCTTTAGGGATATAGTCGCTATGACTTACAAGATTTAGTTTGGGATGATTTTCATCTAACCATTCTGGTTTTTGACCTGAGGTTACAAAATGTACTTTTCTTACCCATGGAGCAAACTTTTCAACCCCACGAAACCAATATTTTAAAAATCCATAATCGCGAAAACGAGCTTCAGAGATTTCATTTACACTGTTGTCAATCTTTCCAGAATAACGATGGAATTCTTCCTTCCAAACAGGATCGTCCATATCTACCCAAGTAACGACAAAGTCTATTTCCATTTTCTTGTTTTCAAGTATTAGTTCTGGTTTGTTCTTATTTGACTCAAGATACAACTATTCATATTTAGGGTTGAACTAGAAATTGTATCGTTCAATTTAATTTTTTTGTGGGCTACTGATGTGGGCAAAAAAAAAGGTGCGTAAATCGCACCTTTAGTATGTTCTTTTTGAATTATAAGGCATCAATCATTTTATTGATTTTTTCCTTTTCTTCTTCTGCCAGTTGGGCATCTACTAAGATACGTCCACTGTATTCATCTGTTATGATTTTTTGACGAGAAGCAATCTCCATTTGTACTTGTGGTGGAATCGTGAAGAAAGAACCTCCAGAGGCACCTCTTTCAACAGCCACAACTGCAAGACCATTTTTCACATTCCCACGAATACGCTTGTAGGCTTTAATCAGTCGGTCCTCAATTTTTCCTTCGAACTTCTCAGACTGTTCGATGAGTAACTGCTCTTCCTTTTCGGTCTCTTGCATTATTTCATCCAACTCACTTTTCTTTGCGTCGAGATGTTTTTGCTTATCAGACATTTGATCACTTAAAGCAGCGATTGTTTCTTTTTTAAGCTCGGTCTTAGCCTTAAGTTCTTTAATTTTCTTTTCGGCTAATTCAATCTCTAGTTTTTGGTATTCTTCCTCTTTAACAATCGAGTTGTATTCTCGGTTGTTGCGAACATTATTGAGCTTGTCAGCATACTTAGTAATTAATTCTTTCGCATGCTCAATGGTATTTTTGTGTTCTTTAACAGAAAGATCAAACTCAGCTAAATCGCTGTTGAGCTTTTCCATCTTTACGTTCATACCCGAAATTTCGTTTTCAAGGTCTTCTACCTCTAGCGGCAATTCTCCACGAACATTTCTGATTTCGTCGATTCTTGAGTCGATGATTTGTAAATCGAAAAGCGCTCTAAGCTTTTCTTCTACTGTGATTTCTTTTTTCTTGGCCATAATTTAGAAATACTGAACTGGGTTCGTGTTAGTTTCGGATAAATTGAACGCAAAATTAGCGATTTTTTTTGAGAGATACCCGTGGATTAAATTTTTTGTGAAGTGCTCTGTTTCGTAATGACCAGCGTCAACAAGGAAGAAATTATCTTCAGCTTTAAAGAAGTCGTGGTATTTTAAATCGGCGGTGACTAAAGCATCTGCCCCTTGGGCCTTTGCAGCATCAATACAAAAAGCACCAGACCCCCCTAAAACAGCAACTGTTTGTATTTCTTTTTTGAGTAGTGCACTATGACGAAGGTGAGGGACATTCAACACTTTTTTTATGTGATTCATAAACGCAGTCTCACTTAGCGGTGCCTTCAACTTCCCGATACTTCCTAAACCAATTTCAGCCTGTTTATTTTCCAGTTCAACCAGCTCATAAGCAACTGATTCATAGGGATGGTATTTTTCTAAAGCAGACAATACACTATTTTTTTGATGTTTATACAGAACAACACTTAGTGCTTCTTCCTTTACTCTTGCATTCTTTTCTTTTTCGCCCTTTTGTGGGTTGCTGTGAGCACTCGGTGTAAATCTTCCTTCACCAGATACACCAAAACTACAATGGCTATATTCTCCAATACTTCCAGCTCCAGCTTCATGTAATGCAGCTAAGACCGTTTCTTTTTCTTCTGCGGGAACATAGGTGGTAAGATGAAGTAACGTATTTTTTTGAGGCAGCAGAATACGTTGATTATTTAACCCTAAACATTTCCCTAACTGATAACTAATACCTTCTTTGTGGTTGTCTAATGCAGTGTGTATTGCATAGATGGCTACTTTGTTTTCTATAGCCTTAATCACTGTACGCTCTACATAATTTTTACCGGTAATAGAGGTTAAACCTTTAAAAATAATTGGATGAAAACAGACCACCAATTGGCAGTTTTTTTGAACAGCCTCTTCAATCACAGCTTCTGAAACATCGTGCGAAATCAATACCCCTTCACATTCGCTATTTTTATTTCCTACCAGTAACCCAACGTTGTCAAAATCTTCAGCATAAACCAAAGGAGTCCACTGTTCCAAAACAGCTATGATAGCACTTATTTTCATTTCTTTTCTTTAGGGGTGTATTGTTATAATCGGTGTATATTTACGAAGATAACGATATAATTTTTATGCGCTATTTCCGCTTTCTGCTCTTTCCTTTTTCTATTGTTTATATGCTTATTACAAGCATGAGAAATTTATTTTTCTCCATAGGTATATTTAGACAAACTACCTATGATGTTCCCGCTTTGGGGATTGGAAATTTATCTACGGGAGGAACAGGTAAATCAGTTGCCGTAAATTATTTTATTGCACTGTTCAAAAAAGAGTTCAACGTGACGGTATTAAGTCGTGGGTATGGCAGAGTATCTAAAGGATTTAGACTAGGGGATGCATCGTCTACAGCCAAAACAATAGGAGACGAACCCAAAATGTTTTTAGGGCGTCATCCTGAAATCCGTGTAGGCGTTTCAAACAGTAGGCGGGAAGGAATGGAAAAACTATTGGCCATTCCGCAAAAAGGGAAACCAGCGATGTACATTTGGGATGATTGTTTTCAACACAGATGGGTAAAACCTTCTTGCATGTTGCTTTTAACTACATACGATAAACCTTTCACTAAAGATTTCCTTCTTCCTGTTGGTAATCTGCGCGAGTTAAGTGAGGGTTCCTCAAGAGCAGATGCAATTTTGGTGACCAAATGCCCAGCGACAATTTCTACTGCCGAAAAAGAGTATTTTGAACAGCGCATTCAGCTAAAAAAACACCAAAAACTATTCTTTGCGACCATAAAATATTCAGATAAAATTCACAATAGTGAACGTAAAATTTCTCTTAGTGTACTTAAAAAAATATCCTTTGTATTGGTGACAGGCATTGCTGATCCCACATTATTAATTCAATTTCTAAAAAATAAATATTTAGACTTTGAACACATGCAGTTTAGTGATCATCACGTATTTACAGACAAAGACGTGGATAAAATCAAAAACAAAAGCAACGGTCGAATGGTACTAACTACAGAAAAAGACTTTGTACGATTATCCAAAGAATTTGATTCTGAGTTATTGTTTTATCTCCCAATAGAAATGGAGGTACTAGACGGTAAAGCTAAAGAATTGAGCGAATTTGTCAGGTCTTGCTCAGGAGTATAGCCTAGTGAATGTGCTTGTGTGCTTTATAAGATGAACGAACTAACGCACCACTTTCAACATGACGGAAGCCCAGATCTTTACCAATGGCTTCATATTTCTGAAACTGTTCTGGTGTGATAAATTCTTTTACCCCCAAATGTTTTTTTGAAGGCTGTAGGTATTGCCCTATGGTGACTACGTCAACATCAGCTTGTCGCAAATCGTGAAGCGTTTCTATTACCTCTTCCTCTTTTTCGCCTAAACCTAACATTATACCCGATTTGGTTCTGTTTACCCCTTGGTCTTTGAGGTATTTTAATACTGACATACTTTGGTCGTATTTTGCTTGAATTCGAACCTCACGCGTTAACCGCCTAACGGTTTCTATATTATGCGAAACCACTTCAGGGTGTACGGCTACTATTCGGTCGAGATTACGTTCGTTGCCTTGAAAGTCAGGGATTAGGGTCTCTAGTGTAGTTTTTGGATTCATTCTTCGAATTGCATCCACGGTTTCAGCCCAAATAATAGACCCACCATCTTTTAAGTCGTCTCGATCAACAGAGGTGATCACTGCATGTTTTATTTTCATGAGTTTTATAGAGCGCGCAACCTTCTCAGGTTCTTCCCAATCTACAGTTTCTGGACGTCCAGTTTTTACACCGCAAAACCCACAAGAACGTGTGCAGATATTTCCTAAAATCATAAAAGTAGCTGTGCCTTCACCCCAACATTCTCCCATATTAGGACAGCTTCCTGAGGTGCAGATTGTGTGCAAATCATACTTGTCTACTAGACCTCTAAGTTCCGTATATTTTTTACCCGTTGGTAGTTTAACCCTTAGCCATTTGGGTTTTTTGGTAATTGTAGGTGTTGGTTTAATTTCAGTCGACATAGCACATTCTTTCAATTGCAAATATACAACCTATGTGGCAAGATATAAAAAGCCAAAGGCAAATAGACTTAAGAAGATTAAACCTAGGTAGCTTAAAATATGTAAGCCTACTGTAGGCCGGTGTTCTACGGGCATTTGCTTACTGGTTACCAATTTGTAATTCAACAAGGCATAAAAGGGTGCTGTTACAAAAGATAGCAAAGTAGCAATCTGTACTAAAGTACCCATTTCACTGAGTAAGAAAGTGAATATAGCAACAGTTCCTACCGCCAGTAAAACAATCCAAAACCTGAAATTAAGGAGTGTCTTCTGCGGGAATAAAATTTTAGAAACATTTTCCATTGTTCGTGGAGAAGCATCTAAAGTGGTTAATGTAGTGCTAAACATGGTGGTAAAGGCCGCTACAGCAATGAAAGGGTAAACTCCTTTTCCAAGTGTTGAGGAGTATAAATCGATTAGTTGCTTGGCAAATGCACTTCCGTTATTTGAGAAAGTTGTTCCGCTGCCAAAAAGGACAAATGTACCAAGCCCCATAAAGCAAACCCCCAAGATTATGGTAACAAAGTAGCCAAACTTGTAGTCGAACAACCCTTCTTTTAGGGTTATTTTATTCTTTTTACTTTTTTCTAACGTCCAAATTGATTGCCAGATGGAAATGTCTAAGGGAGCGGGCATCCAGCCTATCAATGCGGCTAAAAAAATAAATGAATCCCCACTAGGGAATACTTGTTTTAGACTGGTCGTATCAATTTCATTTTTCCCAGCCACTACTACTGCAATCACTGTGCTTAGCGTTAGAATTAAAATTATCCACTTAATGATTTTATCTAAAAAATTATAATTGCCCGACCATAAAATGAGCAAACATAAAAGGGTTATAACCGCACTCCAAAATACCAAGTTTAGGGTGAAACCAAATAAAATTGAAGCCAACGAAGCCGTAACAATCGTTACTGCAGTTTGTATGGTGAACATAGTCGCTAAGTTCAAGAAAAAGTAGCCCCAGAGGTAGTGTTTGCCCAATTGGGCGTATCCCTCGAGCAGGTTTTTTCCAGTCGCTAGCGCATAGCGGGTGCCATATTCAAAAAAAGGATACTTTAAAACATTCGCAAGAATTAACGCCCAGAGTAAGCCCCAACCAAAGTCAGCACCAGCACGTGTAGATTGTACTAAATGCGAAACACCAATTGCAGCTCCTGCAAATAAAAGCCCAGGGCCTAATTTCTTTATCCATCCCATGATTGTTCTTTGATTTTTTGTGCCAAAAGTTTTTTAGCCCTCAGCAGGGTAACTTTTATCGTGTTAACGGGCAGATCAGTTTTCTCAGCAATTTCTTTGTACGAGCACTCCTCAAAATAACGGAGCCGAATTACCCTCGCGTAGTTAGGTTTTAATTCTTTAATAATTTCAATCAAGCGTTTTAAATTCTGATTGATGATTAATAAATCTTCTGGAGAGGGGTTTTCGTCTGAAAGGCCTTTAAAATGTTCTTTTTCTATTGATGTAGTATCAAGCTGCGCAGCAGTTTTTTCTTTCCTGTGGTGATCAATTTGTATGTTTTTAGAAATACTAATCAGCCAAGTTTTAAAATTGAGCTCTGCATTGAACAATGCGATTTTATCAAAGGCTTTAGCAAACGTTATTAATGCTAATTCTTCGGCCAAAATTTCGTTTGTAGTTTGTTTAAGTAAAAAACCAAAGACATAATCCCAGTGGGTGTCAAACAATAAAGCAAAAGCTTTTTGATTATTTTCTTTGGCCTCGGCAATGGTGAGTAGTAGTTCTTTGGCATCCATGCCTAGCGAAGATAAAAAAATACCCTAAAAATTAAGACTTGCTCAATTCTGGATTTTTACATTCTTGCTCATCAGGCAATTTGCCGCAAAAACTACACGCCTCTCCTTCTTTATTTAAAAAGGGACTTTGACTGGCGCAAGTGCCGGCAAATTTCCCATCTTTTTTCACTAGAATCTTTATGGCGATCCCTGCAAAAGCAAGTCCCAACAAGACTACACTAATAAGAAATAATTTCATGTCACAAAATTAAATTAATTCTACAAAATCTAACTTTAAATTTTAGTCAACTTTTATACCACCTATTACGTCAATCTACCGTTTTCACACAAGATTGATACCACTTATTACAAGCACCCGAGCTACACCCTATTTTTTTTGGATTTTTAATGTCGAAATAATCAACTATTTGTATTTCTATTTCTATGAAACCAGCCCCAATCACTTCTCATAATCAACTTAAACTTTCCTCCGAAGAATATACAATTTTAAGGGCTTATTTGATGGGTTTAAGTGAATTGGCACTTTTACAATTATTGCACTGTACAAAACAGGAACTCAATAAATACTGGTATGAAATATTTACAAAACTAAAAGTAGAAAATACCTATTTGGCCATTAAAAAGGAATTGCAAATGGGACACTAATTTCAGAGGAAAATTATCAGCCAGAGTACATAAAAGAGGCCACATTAGCTTTTTTAGATGAACGTGGAGTTCCACTTTCTTCTGATGCAAATCAATCAAATAATAGATGGGTTACCTATCAGTACTTACTTAACTATCAAAGCCTTTCTTTTCGAGTAAACATACAGTGTAATTGCTAAGCAATGCATTGCCTACCCCATTACAATTTCATAAATAAATATAGTGTTGTGGTTTGATTGAAGGTGTCGAAAAGAAAGCTTCTTTTTTTTAGAAGAGATGAGTTGAATAGATCTTAACGAAATAAAAACAGAAAACTAAGGCTACTGTAAACTTTAAGAAAACTCCAGTTAAAAATCCAATTAGCGAACCAATTGCAGCCTTTAGGGCTTTCTTTTGCTCTGTTTTATTTAGTAATTCCCCAAGATACGCTCCAAGAAAAGGACCGATAATAATCCCAAGTGGACCCAAAAACACAAGCCCAACAATCAAACCTATTGTTGATCCAATGATTCCTTTCTTAGAGCCACCAAACTTTTTTGTTCCCAACGCAGGGATTACATAATCAATAAGAAAAACAGCCAATGCTACTCCAAAAGTAGTAGTTAAAAAAGTTGTGTCTTGTGGTATTCGTTCACTTTGATGCAATAAAAGCAGTCCTACCCACCCGGTGAGAGGGCCTGGAAGAACGGGTAAAAAACTTCCTACAATACCTAATAAAACAAGTATAAATCCTAACAATTCAAATACGATATCCATACAAATAGCTTCAAGGGGTTTAATTCATTGAAAATTAAAAAAAATCGTAACTTTAAACCTATATTATTTAAACATTTCATTTCTTAATCATGAATTCACGCGTTCTATTTCTAAACCTACTATTTGTTGGTTTTCTTTTTGTTGGATGTGAATATTTTTCAACTTCAACACATACTCCACAGCAAATAAAAAAAGCATCCCAATGGTCTGACAAAGATCAGTTGCCTGGTTTTGAAAGCTGCCAAGATGAAGCAGAAGAAGATCGCTTTTCTTGTTTCAAAAACACCATTGCGTCTGCTGTTAACCAAGCTTTGTATGCGGAAGAACTGATTGCAAATCAAGAAATTGATCAGGAAATTGTTTTAGAGATTCAAATAGACAAAGAGGGAAACATCAGTTTACTTTCTATTGAGAATGCTTCTTCTACCTTAGATGCTCTACCGGAGCTTTCAACATTGCTAGAAAATGCAATTGCGAACTTACCTCAAGCACTACCAGCGACAAAAACCAATGTAGGTGTAACGGTAGATAGTCAATTAAAACTCCCTATTCGTGTGATTGCAAGTCCAGAATAAAATGGCTGAACGTATCATTTTGGGAATTGATCCGGGAACTACTGTAATGGGGTTTGGACTTATATCAGTAGACAAAGGGCAAATGAAATTGATACAACTCAACGAATTACAGCTTTCCAAATACAGTGACCACTACCTCAAACTAAAGTTAATTTTTGAGCGTACCATTGAATTAATCGACAACTACCATCCTGATGAAATCGCCATTGAAGCTCCTTTCTTTGGTAAAAACGTTCAATCTATGCTTAAGCTTGGTCGTGCCCAAGGAGTCGCTATGGCCGCTGGTTTATCAAGAGACATTCCCATAACAGAATACTCACCCAAAAAAATAAAAATGGCCATTACTGGTAATGGTAATGCGAGCAAGGAGCAAGTTGCCAAAATGCTACAAAGCTTATTGCGTTTTAAAGAACTTCCCAGAAATTTAGATTCAACAGATGGTCTAGCCGCAGCAGTTTGTCATTTCTTTAATTCAGGCAAGGCACAACAGCAAAAACAATATACCGGTTGGGCAGCCTTTGTCGCACAAAACCCCAAAAAAGTTAAATAGATGAGTGCAGTTTACTTTCACATACCATTTTGTAAACAGGCGTGTCATTACTGTAATTTTCATTTTTCAACCTCCTTAAAATATAAAGATGAATTAATCGCAGCAATGCATAAAGAAGTTTTGCTTAGAAAAGACGAGCTACCTGAAACTCCTTTAGATAGCATATATTTTGGTGGAGGTACCCCTTCATTACTCTCTCCAGCAGAAATAGGTTCTCTTATAGCAACTGTGAAGAATCATTTTCAATTGAACCCAGAAGTTGAGGTGACACTTGAAATGAATCCTGACGATTACCGTGATGGATATTTTGAAGAAATCAAAGCAGCAGGGGTCAACAGGCTTAGCGTTGGGGTACAATCATTCATGGATGGTGAACTAATGGACATGAATAGGGCACACAATGCCAAAGAGGCCTTTGATATGATGTATGAAGTAAAAAAATACTTCACTAACTTTTCATTAGACCTTATTTATGGTGTGCCATGGAGTAGTATGAGCACCTGGCAAAAAAATATAGCCTTAGCATTAGGTTTTGATCCGCCACATATCTCAAGCTATGCGCTCACGATAGAACCAAAAACTGTTTTAGCAAAACAAGTGGCTGACGATAAAGTAAAATTACCGCATGAAGAAACCATTGCAGAGCAGTTTGATTTACTTGTAGAAATGCTAACAAGCAAGGGGTACGATCATTATGAGTTATCAAGTTTTGCACTTCCAGGGTATCATTCGGTGAATAATTCGGCCTATTGGCAGGGGAAACCATATTTGGGAATTGGACCCTCCGCACATAGTTTTTATCAAAACCAAAGAAGCTGGAATCTTTCAAATAATAAGCAATACATTAAAAAAATAAATAAAGGGAAGCTACCCATAGAAAGGGAGCAGTTAACCCTAGTAGATCAGTACAATGAGTTTGTCATGACAGGCTTGCGCACATCTTCGGGGGTGGCATTGAACGAAATCAAAAACAGGTTTGGAGATAAATTTGCAGAGCTTTTTGAAAAGCAAGTAGATAAACACTTAGCCCGTTATCACCTATATTGGGATGGTGACACGGTGAAGGTAACCAAACAAGCAAAATTTTTGGTCGATGGAATAGCTTCCGATTTATTTCTACTAAACCTCTAAGTTTATTTTTTTGCTAGAGCAGCATAATTCTTATAGAACAATGGTATAGTCTCAATTCCTTTGTAGAAATTGAATAAACCAAAATGTTCATTGGGTGAATGAATTGCATCTGTGTCTAATCCAAAGCCCATTAAAACACTTTTAACACCTAAAACTTCCTCGAAGAGAGGAACAATAGGAATACTTCCTCCACCCCGTTGTGGAAAAGGTTCAATGCCAAAACTAGTAGCATATGCTTGATGGGCAGCACGATAGCCAATATTGTCAATCGGAGTCACATAAGGAGTACCCCCGTGATGGGTTGTGACTTCAACGGTCACACTTTTAGGGGCAATCTTCTCGAAGTGCGCTTCAAATAATTTCCCTATTTCTTCCCAGTTTTGATTCGGCACCAATCGCATTGATATCTTTGCGTGAGCTTTGCTAGGTATAACCGTTTTTGCACCTTCACCTGTATATCCACCCCAAATTCCATTAACATCTAGCGTAGGGCGAATGGACTGGCGTTCTGAAGTGGTGTAGCCATCTTCCCCATGAATGTCACTTAGCCCAATTGCGTTTTTATAGTCTTCTAGATCAAAAGGTGCTTTCGCCATTTCAGCACGTTCATCTTGCGAAAGTTCTATCACTTTGTCATAAAACCCAGGGATGGTAATTTTATTATTTTCATCTTGAAGAGAAGCAATCATTTGTGCTAAAATATTGATAGGATTAGCCACTGCTCCTCCGTATAGACCAGAATGTAAGTCTCGATTAGGTCCTGTTACAGTAACTTCCATGTAAGATAAACCGCGAAGTCCAGTGGTAATAGAAGGCTGTTCATTGCCAATCATTCCTGTATCAGAAATTAAAATTACATCACTTTTTAGACGCTCGCTGTGTTCACGAATAAAACCCTCTAAATTATCGCTACCTACTTCTTCTTCGCCCTCAATCATGAATTTGACATTGCAGTGCAACTGGTCGTTTTTCATCATCCACTCAAAAGCCTTAATGTGCATATACATTTGACCTTTGTCATCACATGCCCCACGCGCAAAAATAGCTCCCTCAGGATGAATTGGTGTTGTTTTAATTACAGGCTCAAAAGCGGGGCTATCCCATAAATCTAACGGATCTGGAGGTTGCACATCATAATGTCCGTAGACCAGCACAGTCGGTAATTTAGGGTCAATTATCTTTTCCCCATAAACAATCGGGTGACCGGGTGTAGGAACAATCGCTACATTTTCAGCACCTGCTTTTTCTAAAGATTTACCCACCCAATGCGCAGCTGCTTTAACATCTTTCGCGTAGGCACTGTCTGCACTAATTGAAGGAATTTTTAATAATTCAATTAATTCGTTGAGGTAATTTTCTTTTTCATTAGCTGTTAATTCAACCATAACTGTGTTTTGATTTTTTCTTATCACAAAGATTTACGTTTTTATTCAAGTAAAAAATAAATTTTATAAAAACTTACCTATATTTGTGCCCGTCTAAAACC
>WTJU01000065.1 GCA_011526285.1 Candidatus Arcticimaribacter sp. | reverse complement strand
ACGATAACCGAACGTGCAGAATAATCAACACGTTTTCCTAAAAGGTTTTGACGGAAACGTCCTTGCTTTCCTTTCAATGAGTCAGAAAGCGATTTTAATGGACGGTTAGAATCTGTTTTAACTGCAGAAGACTTACGGGTGTTATCGAATAAAGAATCTACTGACTCTTGCAACATACGTTTTTCGTTTCGGAGAATCACCTCAGGTGCTTTAATTTCTACCAAACGCTTTAATCGGTTGTTACGTATTATCACACGACGGTATAGGTCGTTTAAGTCTGAAGTTGCAAAACGACCACCATCAAGTGGCACCAATGGGCGTAGTTCTGGTGGAATAACCGGAATTACTTTCATTATCATCCACTCAGGCAAGTTTTCTTTGCGGGTGTTGGCATCTTTAAATGCTTCAACTACTTGTAAACGCTTTAAGGCTTCTGTCTTACGTTGCTTAGAGGTTTCGTTATTGGCTTTGTGACGCAATTCATACGACAAGCCTTCTAAGTCAATACGAGAAAGGAGTTCAATTAAACACTCTGCTCCCATTTTAGCGATGAATTTATTCGGATCGCTATCTTCTAAGTATTGATTATCGTCTGGGAGGCGCTCCATTACATTAAGGTATTCCTCTTCTGTAAGGAAATCCATTTTCTGTAGTGATTCTCCTTCTTCATTTACTGCAAGACCCGCTTGAATGACCACATAACGTTCATAGTAAATGATCATGTCGAGTTTCTTGGAAGGTAGACCAAGAAGGTAACCAATTTTGTTTGGTAAGGAACGGAAGTACCAAATGTGCGCTACAGGCACAACTAAGTTGATGTGTCCAACACGGTCACGACGTACTTTTTTCTCGGTAACTTCTACCCCACAACGGTCACATACAATTCCTTTGTATCGAATACGCTTATACTTTCCACAGGCACACTCAAAATCTTTTACAGGACCAAAGATGCGCTCACAGAATAAACCATCACGTTCAGGTTTATGGGTTCTATAGTTAATGGTTTCAGGCTTTAACACCTCACCACGTGAATTTCCGAGGATTACTTCTGGTGAAGAAAGACCAATGGAAATTTTATTGAATTTTTTTTGGGTAACATTTTCGTTATTTCTTGCCATAACTACTGCTTGTTTTTTCGGTTGTTGTTAATGAAATTTCCAGGTTTATTCTTCTAAGCGAATATCTAATCCAAGTCCTTTCAATTCGTGCATCAATACGTTAAATGATTCTGGTAACCCTGGCTCTGGCAAGGTTTCTCCTTTAACAATTGATTCATAGGTTTTGGCGCGACCAATTACATCATCTGATTTAACGGTCAAGATTTCTTGCAGGGTGCTTGATGCTCCATAAGCTTCAAGTGCCCAAACTTCCATCTCTCCAAAACGCTGTCCTCCAAACTGTGCTTTCCCTCCAAGTGGTTGTTGGGTAATCAACGAGTAAGGTCCAATCGATCTTGAGTGCATTTTATCATCTACCATGTGTCCTAGTTTCAACATATAGATAACCCCAACCGTTGCGGGTTGGTCAAAGCGCTCTCCTGTTCCTCCGTCATACAAGTAGGTATGACCATACTGTGGCACACCTGCTTTCTCGGTAAGTGCATCAATTTCTGCGGCACTCGCTCCATCAAAAATTGGTGTAGCATATTTCTCTCCGAGTTCTAGACCTACCCAACCCAATACGGTTTCGTAAATCTGACCGATGTTCATTCGAGAAGGTACTCCAAGTGGGTTCAATACGATATCTACTGGGGTTCCGTCTTCTAAGAATGGCATGTCTTCATGACGAACGATACGTGCAACAATACCTTTGTTACCATGGCGTCCTGCCATTTTATCTCCTACTTTTAATTTACGTTTTTTCGCAATGTAAACTTTTGCTAAACGCTTAATTCCTGCAGGAAGTTCGTCTCCAACGCTAATGGTGAATTTCTCACGACGTAGCGCTCCTTGGAGATCGTTTTCTTTGATTTTATAGTTGTGTAATAGATCTGCAATAAGACTGTTGGTGTCGTCGTTGGTCGTCCAAGTTCCACGTGTAAGGTGGGTGTAATCTTCAACCTTACTTAACATTTTCAAGGTGTACTTTTTCCCTTTTGGAAGTACTTCTTCCCCAAGGTCATTTTGTACTCCTTGACATGTTTTTCCGTTCACAATAGCGAATAATTTCTCTACCATTACTTGTCTAAGGTCTTCAAACTTCACATCATAGCTAGCTTCTAACGCTTCTAATTCTGCTTTATCTTGGTTACGTTTGCGCTTGTCTTTTACAGAACGGGTAAAGAGTTTCTTGTCAATTACCACTCCTCGTAAAGATGGTGGTGCTTTTAATGAAGCATCTTTCACATCACCTGCTTTATCTCCAAAGATGGCACGAAGTAATTTTTCTTCTGGAGTTGGATCAGATTCACCTTTTGGTGTAATCTTACCAATTAAGATGTCTCCCGGTGTAACTTCAGCTCCTATTCGAATCATACCAAATTCATCAAGGTCTTTGGTTGCTTCTTCACTAACATTAGGAATATCATTCGTCAATTCTTCAGCACCAAGCTTGGTATCACGAACGTCTAAAGAATACTCATCAATGTGAATGGATGTAAAGATGTCTTCACGTACCACTTTTTCTGAGATTACAATCGCATCCTCAAAGTTATATCCTTTCCAAGGCATGAAGGCTACCTTCATGTTTCTTCCTAATGCTAATTCTCCATCTTGAGTTGCATACCCTTGGCAAAGTACTTGTCCTTTGGTGACTTTATCTCCTTTGCGAACAATGGGTTTAAGGTTAATACATGTTCCTTGGTTGGTTTTTCTAAACTTGATTAAGTCATAGGATTTAGTATCTCCATCGAAACGAACTTTTTGCTCAAGTTCAGAGTAAGTGTAACGAATGGTGATTTTCTCTGCATCAACATATTCAACTACTCCATCGCCTTCAGCATTGATCAAGACACGTGAATCTGAGGCTACTTGACGCTCTAGACCTGTACCAACAATAGGTGATTCTGGACGTAATAAAGGAACTGCTTGACGCATCATGTTTGATCCCATCAAGGCACGGTTTGCATCATCGTGTTCCAAGAAAGGAATTAATGAAGCCGAGATAGAAGCAATTTGATTCGGTGCTACGTCAGTATAATCTACTTTTGAAGGCTCAACTACTGGGTAGTCTGCTTCTTCTCTTGCGATGATTTTATCTGCTGTAATTTTTCCTGATTTGTCGAAAGGAATGTTTGCTTGAGCAATCAATTTGTCTTCTTCTTCCTCTGCGCTTAAATAAACAGGATTGTCTAGGTCTATTTTTCCGTTTTCTACTTTACGGTAAGGTGTCTCAATGAACCCAAGGTTATTTACTTTCGCAAATACACTTAAAGAAGAAATCAATCCAATGTTTGGTCCTTCAGGTGTTTCAATCGGACAAAGACGGCCATAGTGGGTGTAGTGAACATCACGCACCTCAAATCCTGCACGTTCACGTGACAGACCTCCAGGTCCTAGTGCTGAAAGACGACGTTTGTGCGTGATTTCTGCTAATGGATTGGTTTGATCCATGAACTGTGACAACTGGTTTGTCCCAAAGAAAGTGTTGATTACAGATGATAAGGTCTTAGCATTAATCAAATCAATTGGTGTAAAGACCTCATTGTCGCGAACGTTCATTCGCTCACGAATGGTTCTAGCCATACGTGCTAAACCTACCCCAAATTGGGAAGATAATTGTTCTCCAACTGTACGAACACGACGGTTAGACAAGTGATCAATATCATCAATCTCTGCTTTTGAATTGATTAACTCGATTAAGTATTTAATGATGGTGATAATATCTTGCTTGGTCAATACTTGTTTGTCCATTTCGATATCGTTCCCCAATTTTTTATTCATTCGGTAACGCCCTACTTCTCCTAGGTTATAACGTTGGTCTGAGAAGAAGAGTTTGTCAATGATACCGCGAGCTGTTTCCTCATCTGGTGGTTCAGCATTTCGCAATTGACGGTAGATGTGCTCAACCGCTTCTTTTTCAGAGTTGGTTGGATCTTTTTGTAGGGTGTTGTGAATGATGGCATAGTCTGACATATGCGCATCTTCTTTGTGAAGAAGGATTGTTTTTACACTGGTTTCTAGAATTTCATCAATGTGATCTTTCTCGATAACAGTATCACGGTCAATAACAATCTCGTTGCGTTCAATCGAGATTACTTCACCCGTATCTTCATCTACAAAGTCTTCATGCCATGTATTTAAAACACGTGCTGCTAGCTTTCGCCCGATAACTTTCTTTAGCCCTGTTTTTGAAACTTTAACTTCTTCAGCAAGATCAAAGATTTCAAGAATGTCTTTATCGCGCTCATAACCTATGGCACGGAAAAGTGTAGTTACGGGTAATTTTTTCTTACGGTCAATATAGGCATACATAACATTGTTAATGTCTGTAGCGAATTCAATCCATGAACCTTTGAATGGAATAACTCTTGCCGAATAGAGTTTGGTTCCATTGGCGTGGAATGATTGACCAAAGAAGACACCTGGTGAACGGTGCAATTGTGAGACAACGATGCGCTCGGCTCCGTTAATCACGAAAGTACCACTTGGTGTCATATATGGGATCGTCCCCAAGAACACATCTTGTACGATGGTTTCAAAGTCTTCGTGTTCTGGGTCGGTGCAATACAATTTTAAACGTGCTTTTAAAGGCACAGAATAGGTTAGCCCACGCTCAATACATTCTTGTATGCTGTAACGTGGTGGATCGACAAAGTAATCTAGGAATTCTAATACGAATTGATTACGGGTGTCTGTAATTGGGAAGTTTTCTTTAAAGGTGTTGAAAAGGCCTTCTTCTGCACGTTCTGCAGACTTGGTTTCCAACTGGAAAAAATCTTGGAAAGATTTAATCTGAATGTCTAAGAAATCAGGATATTGGGGGGTTTGTTTTGCTGAGGCAAAACTGATTCGGCTTTGAGTTGTTTTCGGCATCGGTACTTTTTTATAACGGGTTAAAAAGCATTCTTAGAAATGGGGACCATTTTAAACGGAAAAAGGGTTACGGTCTTTAGCGCAATGCCAAAGACCATAACCAATTTTATAGGGACGGGGAGGAACTACTTAAGTTCAACCTCTGCTCCAGCTTCTTCTAAAGAAGATTTCAATCCT
>WTJU01000127.1:15443-19803 GCA_011526285.1 Candidatus Arcticimaribacter sp. | reverse complement strand
AATCTTTTCAAAATGGAACGTTAGATGCCAGTACAAGTAACGGTAGTATTTTTGCCAACAATGTTGAAGTAATCAATCTAGGCGGTGAACTAATTTTTGATTTGTACAAAAATTGGCGTTTTAGTCTAAGCGCAAGTTATCCCGTGCGGGGACGTGTAATTTATCGTGCTCCCGCACTATCTACAGAGCTCTCATTGCAACTTTAACCATAGCTGCGTTCAGGAGCAAAAGGCGACAAGTCTAAACTTGTTTTTTTCTCTGAGAGTAATTCTGAAATTAATTTTCCGGTCACAGGCCCTAGACTCCATCCCATCATAGAATGTCCGGTCGCTAAAGAAAGGTTTTTGTATTTATTTGTTCTCCCAATGAAAGGCAGTCCGTCAGGAGAAAGTGGACGTAAACCACACTGCACTTCCTCTTTTGTTTGGGGGTTTAGCTTTAAACCCAGGTAAAAACGCTCTGCAGCAGCAGCTATGGCATTGACTCTATTTTTTTTAATGTTATGATTAACACCTGCTATTTCCATAGTGCCAGAAAAACGAGTAAAGCCTTGCATGGGGGTCACCGCCACTTTAGCTTCCATCAAAATTGCAGGCATTGATATTCCCGTAGGATGATGTTCATTTAAGCAATAGCCTTTCCCTGCCTGAACGGGGAGTTTAATTCTAATGGATTTTAACAATTGTTGTGACCAAGCTCCAGAAGCAATAACCACCTCATCTGCAGCGAATTCTCCCCTATTGGAAACCACCGAAGTAACTCGTTCTCCTTTAATTTTTAATTGTTCTACCGTAGTGTTCTTGTGCATTAAGACTCCCGTGTTTTCAAGATGCTTCTTTAATTGCTCCATAACTGTAGCTGGAGTACTGTGCGCATCACAACGGTAGTGATAAGCCCCAGCAATGTCCATGTCGATTTTGGGTTGGAGCTTGTGAACTTCATGACGATCAATTCGTGTTACGTCTAATCCTAGTTTTTGTGCTTCCAGCATGACTTTTCCTTCTTCTTTTTCAGCTGCAGCTGTTTGGAAAGCCATTAACACTCCCTTATTTTCTAGGTGAAAATTCATTTCAGGCAAAGCATCCAATGCACAATACAAGTCTTTACTCATAACATTGATGTCTTTTATCACCTGTAATGAACGCTGTACATGACTTTGGGTACACGATTGGGTGAATTTTAACCCCCAATCCATCAGATCTAGATTTAATCGAGGTTTAATATAAAAAGGGCTGGAAGCGTTAAACATCCATTTGAGCCCTTTGGTTACCATTCCCGGTGCGGCTAGTGGAACAATATGACTTGGGGTCAAGTACCCCGCATTTACATAAGATGCTCCTTTGCGCATGTCGCTTTTATCTAAAATAGTAACGCGATGCCCTTCTTGTTGAAGATAGTAGGCGCAAAAAAGCCCTACAACTCCTCCTCCAACTACAACTACTTCTTTTTGCATATTGAGTTATATCACTTGAAACCCTTCAACATAAGGGTCGTTTTGATCTAAAATTATGGAATTATAGCCTGTTATTCGTGCTGATCCTTCAATGCTTGGAACAATGGCTTTTTTTCCTCCTAAAGTGGTTGCTTTTTCAACTCTTCCATTAAACACTGAACCAATGATGCTTTCATGAATAAAAGCATCTCCTTCTTTTAATTTTCCTTTGGCGAACCATTGTGCCATTCGTGCAGATGTTCCTGTGCCACAGGGTGAACGGTCAATGGCTTTATCACCATAGAAAACTGCGTTGCGTGCAGTAGCTTCTTTAGAAAGGGTTGCGCCTGTCCACAATACGTGACTACAGTCTTTAATGTGTTCATCTTCTAGGTGCTGAATGGTGTATTGCTCATTGATTAGGGTACGAAGTTTTCTACTCCAAGCAACCAATTGATCGGCGCGATAATGCGTTATTCCCTTAAAGTTTTCTTGCGGATCTACTATGGCATAGAAATTTCCTCCATAGCTTATGTCTACCGTTAAATCACCAAGGTCTGGGTGTTCAATTTGAAGCCCCTCCATGGCAAGGTAGGAAGGTATATTGGTAAAACGCACCGAGGTTACTTTTTCTCCAGCTTGACTATATGCGACAACAACCAACCCTGCTGGGGTTTCTACGCGAAGGATTCCTTGGGTTTTAGGTTTCACCAATTGCTCTTCTAACAAAATGGTTACAGCACCAATCAAACCGTGTCCACACATAGGCAAACAACCACTTGTTTCTATAAAGAGAATTGCTACATCATTTTCTGTCTGATGCGGCGGAAAGTAAAAACTTCCACTCATCATGTCGTGCCCACGGGGTTCAAACATTAGGCCTTTTCGAATCCAATCAAATGCTTTAATAAAGTGAAGACGTTTCTCCATCATGTTCTGACCTTGTAAATTTGGTCGTGGCCCTTTTACTAGACGAACAGGATTCCCAGCGGTATGGGCATCTATACACTCAAAACGGCTGCTATTACTCATTTCTTTTTTGTGCAATGTAATGTTCTACTTGAGCTTCCATTAGAGGAAGGGTTAAGGTTCCCTCTTTTAAAATGACTTCATGGAAATCACGAATATCAAACTTTTCACCGAGTGTTTCCTCAGCTTTACGACGAAGCTCTTTGATTTTTAATTCTCCTATTTTATAGGATAATGCTTGCCCGGGCCAAGAGATGTAACGATCTACCTCTGTGTTTACCTCGTGCAAAGAAAGTGCTGTGTTTTTTGCCATAAAATCTACCGCTTCTTCTCTTGACCAACCAAAAGCGTGAATTCCTGTATCGACCACCAATCTACACGCACGCCACATGGCATAGGTGAGCTGCCCAAAACGTTCATAAGGCGAAGTATAAATGCCCATTTCATTGGCCAATTCTTCGGTATATAAGCCCCATCCTTCTCCATAGGCTGATAGGTAGAGGTTACGCCTAAACTGTGGTATTCTGCTTGGCAACTCGGCATTCAATGCCATTTGTAGGTGGTGCCCTGGCACAGCTTCGTGTGCTGAAAGCGCTGGTAATACATATAAAGGTCGACTAGGCAGATTGTAGGTATTGACCCAATAATAGCCAGGACGAGTACTGCCCAATACTGTGGGGATATAGCGTCCACCTGTGTATTTTGGTGCAATTGCATCGGGTACTGGTGCTACTCCATAAGGAGTTCGTGGGAGGGTGCTAAAAAATCGTGGTAGCTGTTCGTCTAACCGTTTTGAAATATCACGGGCTCTGGTCAAAAGCTCATCGGGTGTTTTTGCATAGAACTGAGGGTCTGTTCTCAAAAAGGTTAAGAATTCAGAAAAGCTTCCGCTAAAAGCCACTTCAGCAATTATTCCTTCCATTTTCGAACGAATTTTTTTTACTTCTTCAAGTCCTATAGTATGAATTTCTTGAGCTGTTAATGGTAATGTGGTATAGTAGGCAATTCGGTTTTTGTAATACGCTTTTCCTTCTGAGGTCTCACTGAGTCCAATTTCTTTTTTTGTTTTAGGATAGTATTCGCTTTCAAAAAAGCTTTTTATTTTTTGAAAAGAGGGAATCACATTCTCCTGAATAATTGTTTTAGCTCTCGCTTGAAAATCTCTTCTTTTATCCTCGTCAATTGAAACTGGAAGGGACTGAAATGGTTGATAATAGAAGTGTTTTTCTAGGGGTATATTAATATGCTGCTCATAGGTAGAAGCATAGCCTTGAAAGATGACCAACGGTTGTGAATTCCCCGCTTCTAACCCCTTGCGGAGTAGTGCTATATGCTGGGTAACAAACAATGGAATGGCCTGCAATACCTTTAAATAATCTTCTGCTTCTTGTGCTGTAGATATTGCTTTTACACGATAGACCAAATTGTTGTGAAAACCAGCGTCTGAGAGGATTGGATTCCAATGGGTTTTGAAGGTAAAATCTTGAATGCGATTTTGTAACTCAAAATGAAGTAATTCAAAGGAAATTTGATCACTCCTGCCGAAGCCAGTGGTGTCTATTTGTTGTAACTGTTCTTTGAGATTTGTCCAGAATTCGGCAGATCGTTCAAATCGTTCTTCGCTAAAATCTCCTAAGGGAAAGTCTTGCGCATCGTAAGCTTCAAAGTTTTCGTAAGCAGCAATGATACGCATCAATTTATCCTGCTCATCTTTTGAAGAAGTACAGCTAAAAACAGCTAAAAACAAGCATACTAGAAAGGCTTTCTTCATGGTTGGTGTACGATTTAATTGGCATTTATTTTTTGTGGAATCCCCCAAGGGTTTTCGTCTTGCAATGCAGTTGGTAATAACTCATTGGGGCAATCTTGATAACTCACTGGACGAAGCCAACGGTAAATTGCATCAGTTCCAACAGCTGTAAAACGCTCATCGGTAGAAGCTGGAAAAGGTCCTCCATG
>WTJU01000127.1:5805-15343 GCA_011526285.1 Candidatus Arcticimaribacter sp. | reverse complement strand
GCGCATCCTTAGCCATAAGGTAAGCTGACAAAGATGCTTCAAACTTATCTAAGTTTTCGTTAGTGTTAATTGCAATAAGTACCCCAGGATTGGTACAGAACTGACCGCCACCTAAACTTATTGAATCGCCCAATTGTTCCACTAAAGTAGCTTGTTCTAAAGCACTTGGAAAAATAAAAATAGGATTGACGCTTCCCATTTCAGCAAAAACAGGAATGGGGTGTTCTCTTTTTTGGGCTAAATCATACAGTGCTTTTCCTCCTTTAAAACTTCCCGTAAAACCGACCCCTTTTAACAGCGGATGCGCAACTAAGGCCTGCCCCAGCTCATGCTGATCGCTTTGGAGGTGAGTAAACACTCCTTTTGGGAGGGAGTTCTCATTAACTGCTGCTTGAATTGCGTTGGCAACAAGTACACTTGTGAGTGGATGGTAGGGGTGGGCTTTAACGATTACTGGACAACCTGCTGCCAAAGCAGAAATGGTATCACCCCCAGCGGTAGAAAAAGCCAACGGAAAGTTACTTGCACCAAATACAGCAACAGGTCCTATGGGATGAAGCATTTTTCTCAATGTAGCTCCTTCATTGGGTCGTTCAATTGAAGCGTGTAAATACTCCCCATGTTGTAGAAGGTCTATAAAGGTTTTGATTTGTCCTATTGTACGGCCAAATTCACCTTCTGCTCTTCCTTCCGGTAAACTAGATTCTTGCTGATATGCTAGAAGAATATCTGCTTTTGCTTTGGTTAAATGCTCGGTTATGGCACGTAAAAATTCTATTCGTTTTTGAAGGCTGCATTGACTGTATGAAGGAAAGGCTACTGTTGCTGCTTGCAGCGCTTCTTCTACATGCGTTGGTGAGGCAATACTAAATTCACCCGCTGCTGTTGTGAAGCTGTTTTCTCCTTCTGCAGGATTCCCTGCAACTAAATTGTAGTAGATACTCATAGGTGTTTTTTATAGTCTGAAATGTCTAATCGGGTTTTCATTGCAGTAGCAATAATATCCAAAACAGCCTGTTCTTCTTTTCCTTCTAGGGGAAGGCGTGGCGGACGAACATGCCCTGTTCCCAAACCTGTAGCTACTTCGCAAAGTTTTATGTTTTGTACCAATTGAGGGGAGATATCAAGCTCTAATAAAGGCATAAACCAACGGTAGATTTCAAGTGCTTTATTTAGCTCACCCGCTTTGATGTAATGGTAAATTGCACAGGTTTCTTCGGGATATGCATCAACAAGTCCAGCTACCCATCCATCTGCACCCATCACTAAGGCTTCCATAGCGAGGGTATCTACACCACAAAGTATTGCAAAACGATCACCAAAACGAGACCGCATTCGGGTAATGTTGGTGATGTCGCGTGTAGATTCTTTTACTGCATTGATGTTTGTGTGCTTTTTTAATGCATCAAACATTTCTAGGGTCACTTCTATTTTATAATCTACTGGGTTGTTATAAATCATAATAGGAAGCGAAGTCGCATTTGCTACTGCTTCAAAATAGGCTACTGTTTCACGATCGGTGGCTTTATAGCGCATTGGAGGCAGTAACATTAAACCGTTGGCTCCTTGTGCCTCTGCATTTTGTGCTGCTTCAACGGCATCTTGTGTAGATTGCTCTGCTATGTTCAATACTACGGCAGCCTTAGCTCCAACCTCCTTTAAGGTGGTTGCAACTAGGGTGTTTTTTTCATTAGGGGTTAAGGTACTGGCCTCTCCCAGTGTTCCTCCTAAAATAATTCCACTGGCTCCAGCATTCACCTGTGCATTGAGGTTCTTTTTGAAAGCAACTAAGTCGAGTTGATTGTCTGCTGAAAATTGAGTTGTAATGGCTGGCATAACACCCTCCCATTTGAATGAAAAAGGACTGTTTTTCATGGATTTAAAATTTATAAAACGAAAATAGTAACTTTATTTTGTTTAACTTTAAACATTATTAATAACGCCATCGTGGATATACATTACTTTGATAGTCCATTGGGTACGATTAAAGTAAGAGGTGATGTTGCGGGAGTTCAAGAGGTTCGATTTGAAGAGTGCCTACCTGAACAAAAAAATACTACAGTACCCAACACCTTAGTTCCTTGTGTGGAACAACTACAACAATTCTTTGCTGGGGAACGCCATGCGTTTGATTTAGACTTAAATCCTCAAGGGACTGATTTTCAACGACTCATCTGGGCATTATTACGTGATTTGCCTTTTGGAAGTACGATTTCTTATTTAAAACTTGCACGCCAACACGGGAACACAAAAGCGGTTCGCGCTGTAGCGGCAGCCATTGGAAAAAATCCTATATTAGTGGTCATACCTTGCCACCGTGTAATTGGTAGTGATGGTACGTTGGTTGGCTATGCTGGAGGAATGGAACGAAAAGAAAAATTACTACAGCTAGAGGGTTTTCCTGTCCAAACCAAACTAATCTAATTCAACCATTTATTTGGTCATTATTTTTTTATGAAAAAAACGCTTCGTTTTCTATTTGGAGTTTTGATACTCCTATTTCTCTATCTCTATTTTGGCCCCTATAATTTTCTATTATTAGCAGCGAACAAAGCATTTGAAACTGGTCGCGACACTGCTTTTCTAGAAGATTATGCCTATTTCGACAACCGTGAGGTAAAAGCCGCAGCAGTTGCACAACCTTGGCCAAAACACAGCCAGTACAACACAATTCCACTAACAGACAAAATTAATACGGTTCATGAAAAATTTGAATCTGTTGCTTTTTTAGTCATTCACCAAGACAGCTTGTTACATGAGTCCTATTACAATGGTTATGACGAAGCCTCTAAAAGCAATTCTTTTTCTATGGCCAAAAGTTTTGTATCTGCTCTTCTAGGAAAAGCCATTGAAGAAGGAAAAATTGAAAGTCTAAACCAAAAGGTTGGCGATTTTCTACCGGCATATAAAGAGGGGCTAGCAGCAGAACTCACCGTAGGCGATTTATCTTCTATGGCTTCGGGCTTAGATTGGAATGAGAAATACGATCTTTCTATTAATGGCATGATGGAGGCTTATATTACTCCTGATCTAGATAAACTGATGAACAACAGTAAAATTGTTAGTGCTCCAGGAGAAGGCTTTATCTACTTGAGCGGCAACACTCAATTATTGGGTATGGTTTTAACCAAAGCACTTGGGCAGTCACTAAGTAGTTATTTTGAAGAAAAATTTTGGCATCCCATGGGAGCTAAAGAAACTGCTCTTTGGCAAATTGATAGCGAGGAAAAAGGTATGGAAAAAGCGTACTGCTGTTTTGCATCCAACGCCAAAGACTTCGCAAGAATGGGAAAGTTATACAAAGATCACGGTCAGTGGAATGGTGAGCAGTTGTTGGATTCTGCTTTCATTGCAAAAAGTGTACGCCCACGTTTTGAGGAAAGTCCAGAATACGGTTATGGATGGTGGCTCACGCAATATAAAGGTGAAAATGGTTTTGCTATGCGAGGGCATTTAGGACAATACGTAATTGTTTTTCCAGCGTCTGATTTAATCATAGTTCGTCTTGGGCACAAACAAGGGCCAAAGAAAGACCGTTTTGGAACACAGGTCTTCCACGATTTAATTGAAGAAGGTTTTGAAATGCGAGAAAATGTTACGCAATCTTGATCTTGCCAAAATTCTATTTTTAGACATCGAAACAGTTCCTGAAGAGGAGAAGTATGAGGCACTTTCTGCTACGCGAAAGTCGCTTTGGGAACAAAAATCTGCCTACCAACGAAAAGAAGAGCAAACTCCTGAAGATTTCTATGCACGTGCGGGAATATGGGCTGAGTTTGGGAAAATTGTATGTATCTCTGTTGGCTTTTTTGACACAAGTACATCTGACCGTAGTTTTCGTATCAAAAGTTTCTCTGGTGAAGAAACCCATCTTCTCACCCAGTTTAAACAACTATGTGATGAGCATTTTTACTTAAAAACTCATTTGCTATGTGCCCACAACGGAAAGGAATTTGATTTTCCCTATTTGGCTAGACGTATGGTTATTCATGGAATTGAATTACCTCAGGCACTCAATTTATTTGGGAAAAAACCATGGGAAGTGCCACATTTAGACACCCTACAGTTATGGAAGTTTGGCGATTATAAGCACTACACCTCTTTGGCCTTGTTGACAGAAATTTTAGGCATCCCCTCTCCTAAAGATGATATAGATGGTAGTGATGTAGCCCGCGTGTATTACGAGGAAAAAAACCTCCCACGTATTGTGCGATATTGTGAAAAAGACGTGCTCAGTTTAGCACAAGTCATCTTACGCTTTATAAGAAAACCCTTGCTAAAAGAGGATCAAATTGTATGGCTGAGCGAATAAATAATTCTTTGGTTTCAATTCAAAATCTTTCGGTTTCACTGCAAGAGAAAGCTATTTTGAAGGGGGTTAATTTATCCCTACACAGTAATGAAATTACTGCTCTTGTTGGGGAATCGGGTAGTGGGAAATCAGTTACTGCACAAATGATAATGGGACTTCTTCCTTCTTCTTTGCAGTTGGAAACTGAAGGAGCGCTTTTTTTCGAAAACACAAACTTACTGGAGAACTCGACCAAGGAATGGGAAAACATTCGTGGTAAAAAGATAGGAATGGTATTTCAGGAACCACAATCGTCGCTTAATCCTTCTATGCGATGTGGCCCTCAAGTAGCAGAAATGGGGCGACAACATTTTTCACCCGCCTTAAGTAAAGCCGAATTAAAAGCGAAGGTTGTAGCTGCTTTTGGTCAAGTACAGTTGCCCGCACCAGAACGTATTTACGAGGCCTATCCGCATGAGTTAAGTGGCGGACAAAAACAGCGTGTAATGATTGCCATGGCCTTGCTTTGTCAACCACAATTATTGATTGCTGATGAACCCACTACTGCGCTAGATGTATTGGTTCAAAAAGAAATCATGCAATTGATTAAAGCCCTTCAAAAAGAAACAAAAATGGGGGTTTTGTTTATCTCACACGATTTGTCATTGGTCGCTACTATCGCAGATCGTATTGCAGTTATGCAAGCAGGGGAAATTGTAGAACAAGGACCAACAGCTCAACTTTTCAACGCGCCAAAACACCCCTACACAAAGGGGTTGCTAAATGCACGACCACCAAAAGAAGAACGATTAAAAGTTCTTCCAAGCTTAAATCACTTTATTGATGGTGGTTTTATTCCTACTGCTGAAACCGAAAAAGAGCGAAGTCAACGGCATGATTTACTCTACCAACAGCCCCCAATTTTACGTGCAGAAGGATTGCAAAAGGTGTATTCCAACAAACAAATCTTCTGGCAAAAAGGAAAAGAAACTAAAGCACTAGATGCGGTATCATTTTCGCTTTATCCCGGGGAAACGTTGGGCTTGGTTGGTGCTTCTGGTTGTGGGAAATCAACTTTATCAAAAGCTTTGGTTTTTTTAGACCCCCCAACTCATGGAGAAGTTTATTGGGGCAATCAAAAAATTAATCCTAAAGACAGGAAACAAATCAACCAATTGCGAAAGGAGGTGCAATTTGTTTTTCAAGATCCATTTGCTGCACTTCACCCGCTAAAGACAATAAAATCTGCACTAGAAGAAGCGCTTCTTGTTCATACTACTTTAAATGCTTCTCAACGAGCTGAAAGGTTAGAAACTTTAATGCTACAAGTGGGTTTAAGTGATGACTTTTTACTTCGTTATCCTCATCAATTGTCTGGTGGGCAACGTCAACGCGTAGTTGTAGCACGTGCTTTGGCAGCAGAACCCAAAGTTTTGATTTGTGATGAAAGTGTTGCAGCTTTAGATATCTCTGTACAAGCACAAGTGCTTAATTTATTGAATGAGTTAAAGGAAAAACTTCAGTTGTCTTATCTTTTTATCTCACACGATTTAGGGGTGGTAAAACACATGTCTGATCGAATTATGGTTATGCACCAAGGAAAAATTGTGGAAGAAAACGAGGCAGATGCTTTGTATAACAATCCGCAAACTTCTTTCACTAAATTACTTTTAGACGCTATTGTCTAAGGCGCTGGATTAGGAATTTTTTCCTGTACTTTTTCAATCGCCTTTAGTACTTCTCGTGACAAGTCTATAGCAATGGAATCAATGTTTTCTGTGAGTTGCTCTAAAGTGGTTGCGCCAATTATGTTGGAGGTAACAAAGGGTCTATCGGTAACAAATGCTAAAGCCATTTGAGTGAGTGATAAACCAAATGTTTGTGCTACTTTAAAGTATTCTTCGGTGGCTAAAATGCTGTTTTCTCCGTTGAAACGGGCCAAATTAGGGAACAATTTAAAACGAGAATTCTCTGGCATACCGCTGCGGTATTTTCCTGTTAATCGTCCAAAACCAAGAGGCGAGTAGGCCAAAAGTCCCACATCTTCACGCATGCAAATTTCTGAGTTTCCTACTTCAAACAAACGATTGAGCAGGTTGTATGGATTTTGAACTGTAATCATTTTAGGATAGCCTTTGTCTGCTAGTGCCTGACAACGCATAATTCCCCATGGAGTTTCATTGGAGAGACCTATATGTTTTATTTTCCCTTCGTCAATTAGTTCCCCCAAAGTGCCCAAGATTTCTTCAAAGTTATCTTCCCATGGGTCGCTTTCAGGATGTCCTTTGTACCCGCGCACGCTAAAGAAGTTTGTACGTCGCTCTGGCCAATGCAATTGATACAAGTCAAGGTAATCGGTTTGCAATCGTTGCAAACTCCCCTCCAATGCTTCTCGCAGGTGTTTAGGACTAAAGTGCTCATGATCGCGGATATGGGCAGTATAATCTCCTGAACCTGCAATTTTAGACGCTAATACAATTTGATCGCGCTTTCCTGTTTTCTTGAACCAAGTCCCCAAGATTCGCTCGGTATCAGCATAGGTAGCTGCTGTAGCAGGAACGGGGTATAACTCGGCTGTATCAAAAAAATTAATGCCGCGTTCTACGGCTAAATCCATTTGTGCGTGTCCTTCTGCTTCGGTGTTTTGATTTCCAAAAGTCATGGTGCCCAAGCACAGTTTACTCACCTTAATATCGGTGGTAGGTAATAGGGTATATTTCATTTTAAATTTTAGTTGTCAACGCGTTCAAGTAGTTCAGCAATCTTGTCTAACTTTGGAGTAAGTATTACTTCAATGCGTCTATTTTTAGACTTCCCTGCTGCTGTTTTATTGGTCGCTATTGGGAGGTGCTGTCCTCTTCCAGCAGCAGTTAGATTATCTGGTTTAATGGTTTTATTTTTAAGTAATAGTTTAACTATTTCGGTAGCCCGTTTGGTCGAGAGGTCCCAATTTCCGCTTAATTTGCTATCGCCAACATAGGGGTCGCTATCGGTATGTCCTTCTATTAATATGGCAATTTCAGGATTTGCAGCCAATACACTTCCTAATTGTTTTATGGCTTGCTTTCCTGTTGCTCCTACTGACCAACTACCCGATTGAAAAAGGAGTTTGTTTTCCATTGAAACATACACTTTCCCGCCACGTTGTTCTACCGAGAGTCCGTTGCCTTCAAAACTGGTTAATGCATCGGTTAATGCATTTTTAAGGGCACTCATCAACGCTTCCTTATCTGCAATTAAAGTTTCGAGTTCTTCTACACGAGCGATTCTAGAAGACAGTTCTTTGGTTAATGAATCTAAACGGCTACGTTCATCCAATAATTCTCCTTCTTTGATTTGAATTTTTTCTAACAACCCACGGTTTTCCTCAATACTTGCTTGAAGGGCTTCACTGCTGTTTTGCTCTAAAGCAGTATAGGCATTTTGTAAATTGGCCAGCGTGCCTGAGGTGGTGGCCAACAATTGACTCTGTTTCTCATATTGTCCTACAAGTTCTCCGTAATGATAACGTAAGGAGTCATAGTTTTGGATGAGTTGGTCGTGTTCTTTTTCAAGTGTAGTATGTTCTCCTTTAAGGGTGGCATAACGATTTTCGATTTCGTTAAACATTTTGGAAGAAACGCAACTGGCCAAAAAAGGAAGGAACAAGAATAAAAGTACTTTTTTCATTGGTTGTTTTTTTAATTCAGTTCGACCACTACAGGACAGTGATCAGAATGATAGGCTTCTGGTAATATGTAAGCACGGGCTATGTTTTCTTTTAAAGGTTCGCTAACTAAGGCATAATCTATGCGCCAGCCTTTGTTGTTGGCCCGTGCATTGGCGCGATAACTCCACCAACTGTAGTGATGGGGGTCTGGGTTTAAATGACGGAAAGAATCTATGAATCCACTCTTTAAGAAATTGTCTAACCATGCTCTTTCTTCAGGTAGAAAGCCTGAGACGTTTTTATTTCTTACAGGATCGTGAATATCAATGGCTTGATGACAAATGTTATAGTCTCCACAAATTACAAGGTTTGGATAGTCTTGCTTTAGCTGATCGATGTAGGCTTTAAAATCATCCATAAATTTAAATTTGTGGGTGAGTCTGTCTACATTGGTTCCAGAGGGGAGGTAAAGGCTTATCACGGAACAGTTGTCATAGTCGGCACGAATGACTCGTCCTTCAAAGTCCATGTGGTCTATGCCTGTTCCAAATTCAACGTGTTTTGGTGTAGTCTTGCTCAGAATGGCTACCCCGCTATACCCTTTTTTTTGCGCAGAGAACCAAAAGTGCTGATAGCCCAGTGCTTCAACTGCTTCCATGTCTACTTGCTCTTGTAGTGCTTTGGTTTCTTGAATGCAAACGACATCTGCTTGTGTGGAGGCAAGCCATGAGACAAAATCTTTTTTAAGGGCTGCTCGAATACCGTTTACGTTGTAGGAGATGATCTTCATGTGCTACTAAAATAACGATTTGTTTTGTATCTTGAGCTTGCACCTAAACGCTTTATCTTAAATCTATGAACACTTTTTTTAACCGATTGAGTTCCCCTTATCTTCTTTGTTTTTTTCTCTTTTTCTCTGTGGCGCTAAGCGCTCAAAATTCTTTGGATAAAGATTCTATCAAACCTAAAAATGAGTTTAAACTTGATATTTTTCAATTGATTGTTCTCCCAGGAATTGAAATCACCTATGAGCGATTTATCGATGATTATTCGAGCTGGGGTGTCACTGGTTTTGTCAATTTTGACTTTGATGGCTCTCAGGCTTATCGGTATGAAAATTTTGAAATTTCCCCATTTTATCGCTTTTACTTTAACAAGAAAAATTCAAGCAATGCAGGGTTTTTTGTTCAGCCTTTTTTGAGTTTAACGCAAGGTGAATATGACACCTATAGGAATTACTACTATGATGAAATCATTGATGGGAATGGCATGAATGAGCGAAACTTCTTCGGGTTGGCTGCTGGTGCTTTGATTGGTAAAAAATGGATCAATCAAAAAAACTACACGTTTGAAATCACAGCAGGTATCGGGAGGTTACTCACCAAGGAGGAGGAAGAGGGGTACTACATGGACTCTACTGCCTATCCAAGAATTAATTTTGCTATCGGGAAGCAGTTCTAGATTTTTTGTAACCAGTGCTTTATGTTAAGTCTGGCATCTAGTAGGGCTGGTAAATCGGCAATGGCAATACGTTCTTGTTGCATGCTATCTCTATCCCGAAGGGTAACTGTTTTGTCTTCTAGTGATTGGTGATCTAC
>WTJU01000127.1:1751-5705 GCA_011526285.1 Candidatus Arcticimaribacter sp. | reverse complement strand
TTTTCATTTCGTTCAGGATCAAAATACTGTAGTTTTTTTCCAGAATATTCTTCATGGCTCGACAGGTCAAAATCAGTACGGGAGTGTATTCCTTCCAACTCTTTAAATCCGAAGGGGAATTTAAACTCTATATCTGCCGCCGCATCAGCGTAATGCGCTAATTTTTCATGGTCGTGAAAACGGTAGTTTTCTTCTCCCATCCCGAGGGAAAGGTGCCATTTTAAACGGGTGGCTTTCCACTGTTCATACCATTCTTTTTGACTCCCGGGTGGCACAAAGAATTGCATTTCCATTTGTTCAAATTCACGCATGCGGAAGATGAATTGTCGCGCAACTATTTCATTTCGGAAGGCCTTCCCTGTTTGTGCAATTCCAAATGGAATTTTCATTCGGGAAGTTTTTTGTACGTTGAGGAAATTTACAAATATTCCCTGTGCTGTTTCTGGACGTAAATAAAGGTCCATAGCGGTATCAGCCGATGCTCCCAACTTGGTGCCAAACATTAAGTTAAATTGCTTGACATCGGTCCAATTTCGAGAACCAGATTCTGGACATGCAATTTCTAATTCTTCTATAAGGGCTTTAACATCAGCGAGGTCTTCCTTTTCTAAAGATTGGCCTAGACGTTTTAATATGGTGTCAATTTTTTCTTGATAGCCCAACACCCTTGGGTTGGTAGCAAGAAATTGTTCTTTGTCAAATGCATCGCCAAAACGCTTGGCTGCTTTCGCCACTTCTTTATCGATTTTTGCTTCTAGTTTAGCACAGTAGTCTTCTACTAGGACATCGGCGCGGTAGCGCTTTTTTGAGTCTTTATTGTCGATTAAAGGATCATTAAACGCATCAACATGACCAGACGCTTTCCAAGTGGTTGGATGCATAAAAATTGCCGCATCAATTCCAACAATATTACTGTGTAGTTGGACCATAGCTTTCCACCAATACTCGCGGATGTTCTTTTTTAGAGCTACCCCATTTTGGGCATAGTCATAAACGGCACTTAGACCGTCGTAAATTTCACTTGAAGGGAATACATAACCGTATTCTTTGGCGTGAGAAATGATTTTCTTAAAATCTGTCATGGCACAAAAGTAATTCTTTTTCGTATTTTGAATAACCCAAATCATTACTGAAATGCTCCAATCCTTAAAACTCGGTTTTTACGATCTTTTTTCGCTTATTTTCCCCAAGCTTTGTTTGGGGTGTAGAACAACGATACTGCTTCCAAATAATTGTCTTTGTTACACGTGTGAGATGGATTTAACCCCTACTTATTTTAATCTACTGGATGAAACTCCTTTGGAACAAAAAATGGCTGTAAAACGTGGAATAAAACAATCGTTTGCCTTGTACTATTTTGAGTCTACTGGGCTAATGGAAAAGCTTCTTTACGCATTAAAATATCAGGGCAATAAAGAAATTGGTCATTTTTTTGGTCGAAAATTAGCTACTGCAATGGTTGCAACTAAAGAAGATTATGACGGGATTATTTGGGTTCCGCTCCATGTTAAAAGAAGAAGGAAACGCGGTTTTAATCAGGTAGATATTATAGGTAAAACGGCTGCTAAAGCATTGGGCATTCCTTATTATGATGCCGTGTTGGTGCGCACTAAAAACACCCCTCCATTGTCTAAAGTTAATGGGGAGCGAAGTGCTATTTTGGAAAATGCATTTGAAATAAAACAGCAGCTTCCAGTAGGAAAACATTATTTGCTCTTAGATGATATTTTTACAACGGGTGCAACGCTAAATGCGTGCGCTTCTTTACTCCTTGAGGAGACTGCTATTTCTTTGAGTATTGCTTCGGTAGCCTATCGAAATTAGCAGATTTATATGTTACTTTGCAGCTATGCGTAAAACACTTGGGATAATAGCAATTATTATTTGGTTGGTTTCTACCACCCAATGTGCAAAACGAGGTACTCCAACAGGAGGGGCGAAAGACAGTATTCCCCCTCGCCTAGTGAGTGCCAACCCACCACTGAATACAGTTAATTTTGACGCTGAAAAGATTGTTATGGTTTTTGATGAATACATCAAGCTTAATGATATTGCCAATCAATTAATTGTATCGCCTCCAATGGAGCGAAGTGATTATCGCATTTTACCTGAAGGGACGGTGAGTAAGAAGGTAGAGATTCGTTTTGAAAATCCTCCTAGAGACAAAACTACCTTTACGTTTAATTTTGGTGAAGCTATTGAAGATTATAATGAAGCGAATCCACTCCCCTTTTTCTATTATACCTTTTCTACTGGAGAATATTTAGATTCGCTTACGCTTGCTGGTACGGTTATGGATGCGTATTCTATTGATTCATTGGAACGTATTTCGATTCAATTGTATCCTATTGATTCTACCTATACTGACTCGACAATTTATTTGCAAAAGCCGCTTTATGTGGGGAATACCTTAGACAGTATTTATTTTAAGCTTCAAAGTTTAGCCCCTGGGAAATACGAAATGATCGCCATTGAAGATGTGGCAAAAAATTATCTTTTTGATCAGAATATTGACAAAATTGGGTTTTTTGAAGCGCCAATTGAATTACCACAAGATTCTTTAAAGTTCCCCATTTTATTTCGCGAGGTGACCAACTTCAAATGGGGGCGTCCTCGCTTTGTTAATGATCACCACTTGGAATTTGGTTATTTTGGTGAAATAGGAGATCGGTCGATTACTTTTTCTCCTGAATTTGAAGCTGCAGGGAAGGGATTTTTTACGCATGATAGGGAAAAAGACACCCTGCACTATTGGTTTTTACCCCAAGAGAATTTAGATTCTTTGGTGGTTGGCTTAGATGAAATTGACTCGATTCGCCCTGTAACCATGAAGCCATTTAGACCAGAGAAGGATTCTCTGATTATTGAAATGCAGCCCCGAAGCAATGCTTACCTTCATTTCTTAGACACGCTGCGTTTAAAGAGTAATCTTCCTATAGCTGAAGTGAACAATGAATTCATTCAAATTTTTGATATAGATACGGTGAATGTTCCATTTACAAGTAGAATAGATCCCAATAAAGACGCTGTTTATCTTGAGTTTGAAACGGTACCCAACGACTTTTATCGTTTGCAGATTTTACCCAACGCATTGATAGATTTTTTAGGGGCTACAAATGATACGTTGTTTAAAAATGTTCGAACCCAAGCGATAGAAAAATATGGAACTTTAAATCTCAGGGTTGAACGAAATGATGAGGATTTCCCTTATTTTTTTGAACTATTAAATGGTCAAGGGAAAACGGTCCGCAAAATAAAGCAGCAGGAAGGCGACATTTATTCTCTCCCATTCTTATTACCCGGAAAGTATCAAATCCGTTTGGTTAAAGACCTTAATGAAAATGGTAAATGGGATACGGGAAATTACTTAAAGAAAATTCAGCCTGAGGAGGTGATGTATTTACCAGAAGCTTTGGATCTTCGTGCGAATTGGGAGTTGAATGAAACGTTTAGTGTAAAGTAAATTGATCGCGATCATTTAAGAAGTTGAGCTTTTTACGTGCTAAAAGCATTGCATCTTTATCTAAGAGAACTGTTGTACTTCCTGGTTTATGTTCTGTTGTTTCACCTATACAATCGCCCATATGATTGAAAACTGTAGTATGCCCCGGATAGGTTAGGTTAGACCCATCGGTTCCAATTCTATTCACTCCAACACAATAGGTCATATTTTCAATAGCGCGCGCTTTTAACAAAGCATCCCACGCAGCAATACGTTTGTGGGGCCAATTAGCGGTGTAGATTAGTAAGTCGTAGTCTGAGGTGTTTCTACCCCAAACGGGAAATCGCAAGTCATAACAAACTCTCAAACAAATTTTCCAGTCTTTATAGGCAACTATTCCGTTGTTTTGACCGGTTGTATAGGCTTTATTTTCTCCTGCGAGTGTGAAGGTATGTCGCTTGTCGTAGTGTTGTATCTTTCCTGATGGACTCACCAATAGAAAACGATTGAAT
>WTJU01000127.1:0-1651 GCA_011526285.1 Candidatus Arcticimaribacter sp. | reverse complement strand
TCTGTTTGAAGTGCAGTAAGGCTGAGTTGAGATTCCATATCTTTAAATATTCAGTATAAAGATGTAAAATTTGGCCTTATGAAACAGCGAATCAATCTTGTTTTTTATCTTTTTAGTCTTCTGTTAAGCGGTTCTTTAGAGGCGCAAACAGTTTATTTCCCTCCTGCAAATACTGATTGGGAGGAGCGTTCGCCCTCTTCTTTAGATTTAAATGGAAAGGCGTTGGCTGAAGCGGTAGACTTTGCTTTAGAAAATGAATATAGCGGATCACGCGACTTGCGTATCGCGATCTTAAAGGGTTTTGCTCATGAGCCTTACCACAAGATTTTAGGCCCCACAAAAAAAAGAGGAGGACCTGCGGGTATGATTTTGAAAGACGGTTTTGTTGTCTCATCTTGGGGAGATACAAAACGGGTTGATATGACTTTTTCGGTCACAAAAAGTTACTTGTCTACTGTAGCTGGCTTGGCTGTAGACCAGCGACTTTTTCTCCCAAGTGAAAAAGTCGCGAACTATGTCTGGGATACTACTTTTGATGGAGAACATAACCAAAAAATAAAGTGGAAAGATTTATTGAATCAATCTTCTGACTGGTCGGGAAATTTATGGGGTGGCTATGATTGGGCTGATCGACCTCCAAAAACTGGGGGGATAGACGATTGGAAGTACCGCAAATTAAACCCTCCGGGAACGTTTTATAAATACAATGATGTGCGGGTAAATGTATTGGCCTACTCATTGCTAAATGTTTGGCGAAAGTCGCTACCACAGGTATTGAAAGAAAAGGTGATGGACCCTATTGGCGCATCGAGCACTTGGCGTTGGTATGGCTATGAGAATTCGTGGGTTAATATTGATGGGAATTGGGTGCAATCTGTTTCTGGTGGAGGACACTCTGGGGGAGGATTGTTTATTTCAACTGAAGATCACGCGCGTTTTGGACTTCTTTTTCTCAATCAAGGAAAATGGAAAGAAAAACAAATCATTAGTCCTGAGTGGATCGCAGAAGCTACTACTCCTTCCCCTGCCAATCCTAGTTATGGTTATTTGTGGTGGTTAAACCACCCGGATAGTTCACGCTATGTGAAAGAAGCTGGAGAAGACATGTTTTATGCTGCAGGATTTGGCGGTAACTTTATTGTTATCCTCCCCCAACACAATATGGTTGTGGTTACACGATGGTTAGCGCCAAAGGTGATGCCTGAGTTTATTCAAAAAATAATGACTGCAGTAAAATGATAGAATTCCCCCGACCTAAAGCCATGGTTTTTGACATGGACGGAACTTTAACCGATAACATGGAGTTTCATCATCTTGCTTGGATGAAATTTATTGAAATGAAGCAATTGGGAATTGATGCTGAAACTTTTGAACGCGACTACCACAAAGGCACTTTGATTGAGGTAATGGCGCGTTTTTTTCCCCACTTAACCACAGAGGAAGAATTGCGAACTGTAGGCAATGAGAAAGAGGCGTTGTATCGTGAAACTTATGTTCATTTGTTACAACCATTAGCTGGTCTTCATGCCTTTTTAAGGGAAGCACAAAAAAGAAAAATCGCCATGGGTTTAGCTACTATGGGCGATCAAAATAATTTGGGCATGACCTTGGCACAACTTAAAATTGAACCTTATTTCCATAGCACTACTGG
>WTJU01000093.1 GCA_011526285.1 Candidatus Arcticimaribacter sp. | reverse complement strand
CCTTACTTTCCAAAAGATCAAATGACAGACAAATCAGAACGTTTTTTTGTCAATGAAGCCGTGAGAGAACAAATACTGCAACATTATGACAAAGAAGTACCCTATGCTGTTGAGGTGATGACCGAAGAATTTAAAGAAGAAGAAAAAATCATTAAGATACGTTCAGTCATTATGGTTGAACGGGAAACCCAAAAGGGAATATTAATTGGTCATAAAGGAGGAGCCTTAAAGAAAGTTGGGGTAGGTGCACGAAAAAAATTACAAGCCTTTTTCGCAAAAAAAGTACATCTTGAACTCTACGTTAAAGTCAATAAAGACTGGCGTTCAAATGAAAGGCAATTGAAACGTTTTGGTTATAAGTACTAAGCCCTAGAAAGAGTTCATTTTAAATAAACTATTTTTGCCTAAAATTTATCGCTCATGAGCGCTATTGTAGCCATTGTTGGACGTCCCAATGTAGGAAAATCCACCTTATTTAATCGAATGATTCAGAAACGCGAGGCAATTGTTGACGCGGTAAGTGGGGTAACACGTGATCGTCATTATGGTAAATCTGACTGGAATGGTGTAGAATTCTCCCTAATTGATACAGGCGGTTATGTGGTGGGAAGTGAAGATGTTTTTGAGCAGGAAATCGATCGTCAGGTAGAATTGGCGATAGATGAGGCGGATGCCATAATCTTTATGGTAGAAGTAGAAACAGGACTCACTGGTATGGACGAAGAAGTGGCGCAACTACTCCGAAAGTCTAAAAAACCTGTTTTTCTGGCAGTAAACAAAGTAGACAATTCAATGCGTCAAGACGATGCAGTAGAGTTTTACAGCTTAGGATTCGAAAAAATTTACACAATCTCCGGAATCAATGGTAGCGGTACAGGAGAGTTGCTGGATGACCTAGTGAAGTCGCTCCCGGCCCAAACAGAAGAAATAGGGGAGGAGCTTCCCCGTTTTGCGGTTGTCGGCCGCCCAAATGCGGGAAAATCTTCCTTTATTAACGCCCTCATTGGCGAAGAACGATACATCGTTACTGATATTGCTGGAACAACACGCGACAGTATTGACACCAAATACAATCGTTTTGGGTTTGAATTCAATTTAGTAGATACAGCGGGTATTCGACGCAAGAAAAAAGTTAAAGAAGACATTGAGTTTTACTCTGTCATGCGTTCTGTTCGTGCAATTGAGCACTGCGATGTTGTGATAGTGGTGGTAGACGCTACGCGAGGCTTTGACGGGCAAGTACAGAATATATTTTGGTTGGCGCATCGCAATAACAAGGGAATTGTAGTGTTGGTCAATAAATGGGATTTGGTTGAAAAAGACCATAAAACCACCAAGGCTTTTGAAGAAGAAATTAGAAAACAAACGGCTCCTTTTGTTGATGTACCTATTGTTTTCATTTCTGCCTTAACCAAGCAGCGCATTTTTAAAGCCATTGAAACTGCTGTTAAAGTCTATCAATCTCGCTCCAATAGAATTGCTACACGAAAACTAAATGACACCCTATTGCCCATTATTGAGCAAACTCCTCCACCGGCGTACAAAGGGAAATTTGTTAAAATTAAGTTTTGCACCCAATTGCCTTCTCCCTACCCACAGTTTGCCTTTTTCTGCAATTTACCCCAGTATGTGCGCGATCCGTACAAACGGTTTTTAGAAAACCAATTGCGGAATGTATACGATTTTAATGGAGTACCGATAACCCTGTTCTTCAGGAAGAAATAACTAAAGATTATCCTTAAGGGCGGTTAATTCGTCTTTGATTTTTTGGAGGCGGTTGAGCAGTTTAAGTTTTGCTTGCTCACTGTCTTTTGAAGTAGCCATATGGTTTTTAGCGCCTTCAATGGTCATTCCTTTCTCTTTAAGCAGGTGATGAATGATTTGAATGTTTTCGATATCTCCAGGCGTAAATTTCCGAATGCCTGAAGATTTCTTTTTGGGTTGTATTTGTTTGAATTCTTTTTCCCAATACCGCAGTAGCGAGGTATTTACCTCAAAGGCTTTTGCTACTTCTCCTATGGAGTAATACCTTTTTTCAGGTAAATTAATTTTCATGAGATTAATCTAACGATTGGTTCTCTTGGGAAGCTTGATTGACAATAGCATCAAATTCAGCAGGACTGAGATCGTCCAAATAAAAATTCAAAGGATTAATTTTTACACCGTCCTTAAGAATTTCATAGTGCAAGTGAGGGGCAACAGAACGTCCTGTACTCCCAACAAAGCCTATAATATCACCGCGTTTAACTTTTTGACCTCGTTTTACGTTGTATTTATACAAATGAGCATATAAACTAACATAGCCAAAACCATGGTCAATGCGAACGTGCCTTCCGTAACCAGAAGAACGATTATCTGCACGTTTAACTATTCCATCTCCTGTAGCATAAATGGGCGTACCGCGGTTGGCAGAAAAGTCCATTCCTTTGTGACGACGACGTTTTTTGGTAAACGGGTCAATGCGCCACCCATAACCAGATGCCATGCGTTTTAAGTCTCCCTTTTTAATGGGTTGTATGGAAGGAATGGCTGCAAGAAATTCTTCTTTCTTCTCAGCTAATAACTGAATTTCCTCAAGTGATTTTGATTGTACCACTAGCATTCTAGAAAGAATGTCAATTTGTTTGGTTGTCTCTATAATTTGATCAGAATTACCAAAACCTTCTAATTTTTTGTAGCGATTCACCCCACCAAAACCAGCACGACGTTGTTCCTCCGGAATGGGGCTAGCTTCAAAATAGGCGCGATATATTTCGTTATCTCGGGTTTCAATTTCTCCCATCACTTGTTCCATTTGTTCTAATCGCTGCCCTAACAGTTCAAATTGAAACTCATAATTCTGCAATTCTCGTTCTAACAACAGTTCTTTTGGAGTGTTTAAAAAATCAGTCGTTAAAAGGCCAAATAGAGTGAAAAGACCGAACAAAAATGAAGAGATAAGAAAGAGGAAAAAGTTTGAGATTTTAAGGGTTTTTCCGCTTTGAATGGGGCGATAAGAAAGTGTTTCAGGATCGTAATAATATTTAACCTTTGCCATAAACAGATTTCTTGTAAATTTTGTTTTCTTTTGCAATAGCAAAAAAAGTTCATCAAATATAGCAATTTTGCGCGCAAGATTTACATTTTAACGCATTTAGACCATGAAATCCGCTGAAATACGTCAACAGTTTTTAGATTTTTTCAACGAAAAGCAACACCAAATTGTTCCTTCTGCCCCCATGGTGGTAAAAGATGATCCTACATTGATGTTTACCAATGCAGGGATGAATCAATTCAAAGAGTTCTTTTTAGGAAATAAGACACCAAAGAACAAGCGGGTAGCAGACACCCAAAAATGTTTGCGTGTTTCTGGAAAGCACAACGACCTAGAAGAAGTTGGGATTGACACCTATCACCATACCTTTTTCGAGATGTTGGGGAACTGGAGTTTTGGCGATTACTTTAAAGAAGAAGCCATTGCATGGGCTTGGGAATTGCTAACTGAGCGCTATAAAATAGACCCTTCAATTATCTATGTAACCATTTTTGAAGGCGATGAAAGTGAAGGGCTTGAACGCGATATCGAAGCCTATAACTTTTGGAAAAAATATGTTCCAGAAGACCGTATTCTCCTTGGGAACAAGAAAGACAACTTTTGGGAAATGGGAGACCAAGGACCCTGTGGACCTTGTTCAGAAATTCATGTTGACATTCGCTCTGATGAAGAAAAGCAAAAAGTGTCTGGAGCAGAACTTGTCAATCAAGATCACCCGCAAGTAGTCGAGGTTTGGAACCTTGTATTCATTGAATTCAACCGAAAAGCTGACGGTAGTTTAGAACAGTTGCCTGAAAAGCATATTGATACAGGAATGGGCTTTGAACGTTTGTGCATGGTGCTTCAAAACAAAACATCTAACTATGATACCGATGTTTTCTCTCCTTTGATTCGGGAAATAGAGGCCTTAACAAAAACAGAATATGGTAAAAAACTAGAAACAGATCGAGCCATTCGTGTAATTGCAGATCATGTGCGTACAGTTTATTTTGCCATTGCAGATGGGCAATTGCCTAGTAATACGGGTGCGGGTTATGTAATCCGTCGAATTTTACGTCGAGCGATTCGCTACGGCTTTACCTTCTTAGGACAAAAGAATGCATTTATTCATTTGCTCGTTGCAACTCTAGAGCAACAAATGGGCGATGCGTTCCCAGAGCTTAAACGCGAGCAAAAATTGGCATTCAATGTCATTAGAGAAGAAGAAAACTCTTTCCTTAAAACCCTAGATCAAGGACTGTTGTTGTTAGATACTATTTTGAAAGGGAGCAAAAACAATGTTCTTGAGGGAGCAAAAGCCTTTGAATTGTATGATACCTATGGTTTCCCCTACGACCTTACCGCTTTAATTGCCAGTGAACGTGGATTTACTGTTGACGAAGCAGGGTTTCACACCTCTATGGAGCAACAGAAAAACAGGTCAAGAGCTGCGGCCTCCTCTAAAGCAGGAGATTGGGTAGTGCTTCAACAAGATGAGCTAGAAGAATTTATTGGTTATGATCATTTGGAGGCTCAAGTGAAAATTACCCGCTACCGAAAAATGACTACAGCCAAAGAAGGAGACTTTTATCAACTGGTATTTAATTTAACCCCGTTTTATCCTGAAGGCGGTGGTCAAGTTGGTGACAAAGGATACCTAGAAGCTGCTAATGGTGACATATACTACATCATAAACACCAAGAAAGAGAATAACCTTATCATTCATTACACCCAAACACTACCAACAAAATTAGACGGTGGTTTTAAGGCTGTGGTAGATAGAAAGCAACGTTTGCGAACTTCTAGCAATCATACTGCAACACATTTATTGCACCAAGCCTTACGCGAAGTATTGGGAGATCATGTAGAACAAAAAGGCTCCATGGTACATTCTGGAATGTTCCGTTTTGATTTTTCGCACTACGCTAAAGTAAGTGCAGAAGAATTGAGAGCCGTAGAGCAATTTGTGAATGCGCGAATTCAAGAACAACTGCCTTTAGAAGAAAACCGAGAAGCTGTATTAGCAGAAGCGATGGCTGAAGGCGCAATGGCTTTGTTTGGTGAGAAATATGGCGACACCGTGCGTACCATTCGTTTTGGTCAATCCATCGAATTGTGCGGAGGAACCCATGTGAGCAATACCGCCAACATTTGGCATTTTAAAATCACCAGCGAGAGCGCTGTTGCTTCTGGAATTCGTAGAATTGAAGCGATTACTGGCGACGCTGCTAAAACCTATTTTGAAGACCAAACAGAACTACTAGAAAAGGTACAGCAATTACTTAATCAGCCACAAGACACCCTCAAGGCCATAGAAAGTCTGCAGGAAGATATGGTGAGTATGAAAAAAGAAATTCAAGCTTTGGCAAAAGTTCAACTCGCGGTAGCCAAAACCGAGCTAATGAACGAAATTTCAGAAAAAGAAGGCATCGCTTTTCTTGCCAAAGAAGTTGATTTAGAGGGAGGAGCGATGAAAGACTTAGCCTTTGCTTTGGGGCAAAACAAAACTAACTTATTCTTGGTTTTGGCCTCTAAAAAAGGGGGGAAACCTGTGATTAGCTGTTACATATCAAAAGAACTTGTAGCACAAAAAGACTACAATGCTGGCGCAATTGTTCGCGATCTCGGAAAGCACATCCAAGGCGGTGGAGGTGGTCAAGCCTTTTTTGCTACCGCTGGGGGAAAAAATCCCGATGGTATAGCTGCTGCCTTAGCAGCCGCAAATGATTTAGTTTAAATTTCCTGATCAACTAAGTCGGTTACCACATAGTATCGTGGGTCATCTATTGATGCCTCAATAATCGATTCGAACTTTGGGTTTGCTTTTAATAGAAGAGACTTACACTCTGGACTTAAATGAGTGAGTCTAATTTGTTTCTTTCGCATAAGATACTTTTCAACTAGACTTTCTAAGGCTTCAATTCCCGAATGGTCACTCACCCTAGATTCAATAAAGTCAATCTCCACCTTTTCAGGGTCATTCTTTACATCAAATTTTGCATTGAAGTTTTGAACTGAACCAAAAAATAAAGGCCCCCAAATTTCATACACCTTAGTACCGTCTTTTTTAATGCTTTTTCGTGCACGAATCATAGTGGCATTTTCCCAAGCAAAAACCAGGGCAGCAATAATAACACCTACTAATACCGCAATGGCCAAATCTTCCAAAACAGTAACGGTAGAAACCACCACCAAAATAAATGCGTCTTTACGTGGAATCTTATTTATAATACGGAAACTACTCCAGGCAAAAGTGCCAATTACCACCATAAACATTACGCCAACCAAAGCAGCGATAGGGATTTGCTCAATGACCTGCGCTCCAAAAAGCACAAAGCAAAGCAAAGCAACAGCCGCAACGATTCCTGAAAGTCGACCACGTCCTCCTGAATTTACGTTTATGATTGATTGACCAATCATTGCACAGCCTCCCATACCACCAAAGAGTCCGTTTAGAATATTAGCTGCACCTTGCGCCAAACACTCACGATTACCACTTCCGCGTGTTTCGGTGATTTCATCAATTAGATTCAACGTCATCAAAGATTCAATCAAACCTACTGCAGCCAAGAGAAATGCGGTAGACAAAATTAAATCCCAGTGTCCGTTTAGTGTATTGAATAAGCCAAATAGTTCAAACTGAAACTGCGGTAGTCCGCCTTGAAGACTATTCCCACCACCATCGCGAATAAAAGAACCAACGGTGCTCACCTCTATTCCACCAAAAATTGTAATGCAGGCAACAATGATGATGGCTGTTAAAGCTGATGGAATTTTTTTGGTTAGTTTGGGTAAGAAATACATAATGGCCATGGTGAGCGCGACCAAAGCTAGCATGATGTAAAGCGCTTCTCCACTCAGCCAAGTTGTGATTCCATTTGATGTACTTTTAAATAGCGCCAGTTGGGATAAAAAAATCACAATGGCTAAACCATTCACAAAGCCCATCATGACAGGATGAGGGATAAGACGAACAAATTTCCCCAATTTAAATACCCCAGCACTTATTTGAAGTATCCCCACAAATAATAAGGTGATAAACAACCAGTATAAGCCAAGATTTTCAATGGGAGTGGTTAATTCACTACCAACACTGTTTCCCTGTTGAATCATGTGCACCATTACAACAGCCATGGCACCAGTAGCTCCAGAAATCATACCCGGGCGACCACCAAAAATTGCTGTTACTAGGCCCATCATGAAGGCACCATAAAGTCCAACTAGAGGGTCAACCCCCGCAATAAATGCAAAAGCAACAGCTTCTGGTACCAAAGCTAATGCTACGGTTAAACCAGATAAAATATCATTTTTCGGATTGGGAGACAGGCGGGAGAGTAGTGTTTTCAATGGCTTCATTTTAAGAAGCCGCAAAGGTACGCTTTCCCTCTAGCTTTTTACTTTAAAATTCAGAAATATTAAAACTACTCTTCGCTTTTTTCAGGCGGATAATTCTTGAGGATTTCTGTGACAAATGTCTGAATGCGCTCATCTCGATTCTTACTGTACTCGTTAATACCCCCGTAACCTTTGCCTTGCCATACCAAAAGTTTTGTTTTAGCATCAACAAAATCAATGAACAATTCTCCACGAGTTTGTGTAGAAATAGTGTTGTTATTACCACCCCAGAACCAAGGATTCCAACCCCAGCCCCAACCCCAGCCCCAACCGAGGTTATTGTTGTTGACCACCACCCGATCAGTAGCTTTAACCGCGATGTTAATCAATATGTCTGGAGCGGAAGAGATTTGCATGCCTTTTGTTTCCATTTGTTGTTCAATGGCCTTAAGAATGCGACGTTTGTCTAGGTCTGAAATTTCAACTTCTTCTATACCCGGTTTAAAAAATGCATAACTAGAGTAGTTAGAGAAATCCACACTACCGTCATGGTCTGCAAACACACGTATGCTGGAACAGCTCACAGTTAGCAGTAAAATAGATAAAAAATAAAGTCTACGCATGATTAATGTTTATGGTTAAATTAAACTATACATATCAAATTTAATGCCTCTTTTTTTTCGCGTTAAATCCATACGGGCAATGCCTACATCCACTCTCACAGCAGTACCCTCTTTTTAAATGATATTGTTCTGTAAACACCTTGTATCCTTCTGGCGAAAGATAGTAGTCTCCTTCTTCTAACTTTTGATCTCCCAACATAATTCTCTCGACTCGAGCGCTTAAAAATTGTACCTTTGAAAAGACTTAAATATGGATTGGAAAACCACACAGCTTGTTCATAATGAATTTATTACACAAATAAACGGTATTTCCATTACAATCAAAAGAGAAGACCAACTACATCCTCACATTTCAGGCAATAAGTTTAGGAAACTCTATTATAATTTTAAAAAATTTAAAGACAGTGCTGTAGAAGGTGTGGCTACTTTTGGCGGGGCATATTCCAATCACCTAGTCGCTACAGCAGCAGCAGGAAAACAGTTTGGCTTGCCTACCTTAGGTTTTGTTCGCGGAGAAGAATTAAAGGGTAAACCCTTAAATCCGTCGCTTACATTTTGTAAGAATGAGGGCATGGAGTTGGTCTTTTTAAGCCGAGCAGATTATCGCGAAAAAGAAAATGCCTTGAGCGTTAAATCGTATATAAATCAAAATTCCTACACCCTTTTACCCGAAGGAGGGACAAATGACCTGGCCATAAAAGGCTGCCGTGAAATTTTAACACAAAACGACCATGTATTCGATACCATTGCTGTTGCAGTGGGAACCGGCGGAACTTTTCTGGGTTTAAGCCAAAGTTGTACAGCACAACAACAGCTGTTGGGTTTTATGGCGGTAAACGATCCTAAAGTTGTTGCCTTTATTGAAAAACACAAAAGTTCACTATCGCCCAGCCTATTGATAGACGAATTTATTTTTGGCGGCTATGGGAAGGTGCCCAACAGTTTAGTCGATTTTATCAATGAATTTCATCAAACCCACAAAATTCTTCTTGACCCAACCTATACTGGAAAAATGCTTTTTGGTATTTTTACACTCATAAAAAATAAGGCATGGCGCTGGGGAAAAAATGTACTGATTATTCACACAGGAGGGCAACAAGCAATCAAGGGATTCAACCTACGCCAAAAAGAAAAAAATCGGCCATGCATTCATTAGTAAGGCCCTTTCTTCTCCTTGGTTGTATGCTGTTTTTGTGCAGCTGTAGTGTCACCAAAAGTGTTCGCAAAAAAAACACTGAGGTAGTTGTTCAGTCCAAAAAGAAAGAAGCAAAAAAAATTGTTTCCAACGTAGCGGCTGAAAAAACACTACCAAAACGACCATTAAGTACCAACGAAAAAGTAGTTCAGTACTTAACCATTTTTGGTCCTATTGCTCAACGAGAAATGCGGGAATATAAAATCCCAGCAAGCATAACCCTTGCACAAGGTTTGTTAGAGTCTGGTTTTGGAGAGGGGCGTTTGGCCATAGAGGCGAACAACCATTTTGGGATTAAATGTCACCGCGGTTGGCAAGGGGGGCGCATTTACCACGACGATGATGAAAAAGGAGAGTGCTTCCGTGTTTATGCTGATGCTGGAGAATCGTATCGAGATCATTCCCTTTTTCTCACAGGGCGCGACCGTTATGCCTTTTTATTTCGCCTTGGGAAAAAAGATTATAAGGCATGGGCAAAAGGCTTGAAGAAAGCCGGCTATGCTACCGATCCAAAATACCCAGACAAGCTAATTCGTCTCATTGAGCGCTTTCAATTAGACGCCTATGACAAAAAAGAAAAGGTTGTTTTAACACCACCAACCCCAAGCATTAAAGAAGGCAAGAAAACACCGCTTTATATTGTTCAAGCGGGCGACACCTTATACTCAATTGCAAAAAAGTTAAATTTAGAACTCGATGCCCTAAAACGAGCTAATGGAATAAAAGACAATACCATTTACTTGGGGCAAGAACTTGTTTTACCAAAGAAATAATATGTTATATCAACGCAGTAGTGCCCTCTTTGAAGCGGCGAAAGAAGTGATTCCCGGAGGTGTGAATTCTCCAGTTCGTGCCTTTAAATCAGTTGGTGGGACTCCCATTTTTGTAGAAAAAGCAAAAGGAGCTTATCTCTATGATGCAGACGGAAACCGTTTGATTGACTATATCTCGAGTTGGGGGCCAATGCTGTTGGGTCACGCACAAGAAGAAGTCATTGAAGCCATTCAAAAACAGGCAGAGAAAGGTACTTCCTACGGAATTCCTACTGCGCTTGAGACTGCTATAGCAGAGCTGGTGGTCAATGCGGTACCCAACATCGATAAGGTACGTTTTGTGAATTCAGGAACGGAGGCCTGCATGAGTGCAGTGCGCTTGGCGAGAGGATATACAGGAAAAGAGAAAATCATCAAATTTGCAGGTTGTTATCACGGACATTCTGATGCTTTTTTAATACAAGCCGGTAGTGGTGCTGTAACCTTTGGTGCACCCAATAGCCCAGGAGTGACTCAAGGCACTGCCAAAGACACGTTGTTAGCACGTTACAACGACCTTGCTAGTGTCGAGGAACTTTTTCATCAGCACGGTGATGCTATTGCAGCCATCATAATTGAGCCAGTTGCTGGGAATATGGGGTGTATCTTGCCTCAAGATGGTTTCTTAGAAGGACTTCGCAGCCTTTGTGATCAAAATAATGCCTTGTTGATATTTGATGAGGTGATGACAGGATTCCGTTTGGCTTTGGGCGGAGCACAAGAGCGTTTAGGCATCCAAGCAGACGTGGTTACTTTTGGAAAAGTGATTGGAGGAGGGTTACCGGTTGGTGCCTTTGCAGCCCGCGCTGAAATCATGAAAGAATTGGCTCCAGAAGGGCCCGTATATCAAGCAGGTACCTTAAGTGGTAATCCGTTGGCCATGCGAGCTGGTTTAACAACCCTTGAATTACTCTCAAAAGACAAAGACTTGTTTGAGCGACTAGATGATAAGACAGAAAAACTACATCTGGGAATGCAATCGCTTATTGAGAAAAAAGGACTTCCACATCAATTCAATCGTTTAGGGTCAATGGTATCGCTTCACTTTACGGAAACCCCAGTGGTCGATTTTGAGACTGCCGCTTTAGGAAACAATGACCACTTTAAAGCCTATTTTCATGGAATGCTAGACCGTGGCGTCTATTTACCGCCAAGTGCCTTTGAGAGTTACTTTTTAAATGATGCGTTGTCCTATAAAGACATTGAGTTTACCCTTGATGCTTTTGAGGATTGGTTAAAGTCAATCTAAAAGAGAAGAACTTTAATTTAGTTTAACCCACAAGCCTTCGTCGTCTTTTTCGACTTTGGAAACCCCTTTTTTAGTGAGTCCTTTCAGGGCTTTATCCCATTTTTTGTTGCTTAATCCCGCTTGTTCTTTCAGCACATCAAGCGCTACGGGGTTATTTTTCTTGAGGAGTTCGAAAATACTTTTTTCTTCATCCGTCAATTCAACTGCCTTTTTCTCTGGTCGCATTTGGGGGAAGAAAAGTACTTCTTGTATGGAACTGTTGTTGGTCATTAACATCACCAAGCGATCAATTCCAATGCCAATTCCCGAAGTAGGGGGCATTCCATATTCCAATGCACGCAGGAAGTCTTGATCGATAAACATGGCTTCGTCGTCTCCTTTTTCACTCAGGCGCAGTTGTTCCTCAAAACGCTCTCGCTGGTCAATGGGGTCATTCAACTCAGAATATGCGTTGGCCAACTCTTTCCCATTCACCATTAATTCGAAACGCTCAGTTAGCCGTTTGTTGGTTCGGTGTTCTTTGGTAAGAGGACTCATTTCTTTTGGATAGTCTGTTATGAAAGTTGGTTGTATGTAATGGTGCTCACATTTTTCACCAAAAATTTCATCAATGAGTTTACCCACTCCCATCGTTTCGTCTACTTCTAGCCCAAGCCTCTTAGCTGTCTCACGAAGTTCTTCTTCATTCATTTCAGAAACATCGATTCCCGTATGGGTTTCAATGGCCTCTAAAATAGGGACCCGTGGGTAAGGCGCTTTAAAATCAATGGTATTATCTCCTACAGTCACTGCACTACTTCCATTTGATTCTACAGCAACTTTTTCAAGAAGCGCTTCTGTAGTTTCCATCATCCAGAAATAGTCTTTGTAGGCCACATAGAGTTCCATAACGGTAAACTCAGGATTGTGGGTGCGGTCCATTCCTTCGTTTCTAAAATCTTTAGAAAACTCATATACACCGTCAAAACCTCCCACAATCAAACGTTTTAAGTACAGCTCATTGGCGATACGTAAATAAAGAGGAATGTCTAATGCATTGTGATGGGTAACAAAAGGTCGTGCAGATGCACCACCAGGAATGGGTTGTAAAATAGGGGTTTCAACCTCCAAATAGTCTCTTTCGTTGAAGAAAGAGCGAATGCTGTTGGTGATCTTTGTTCGTTTAATAAAAGTCTCCTTCACCTTAGGATTAACAATCAAATCTACGTAGCGCTGACGGTAGCGTAATTCCGGGTCGTTAAATTCATCGTAAACCTTGCCTTCTGCATCTGTTTTTGGTAAGGGTAGCGGGCGAAGGGATTTATTGAGTACAGAAAAAGCGCTGACTTGCACCGTCTTTTCGCCTACCTGTGTGGTGAAAAGCGTTCCTTTTAGGCCAATAATATCCCCAATATCGAGTAATTTTTTATAAACCTCGTTGTAGAGGGTTTTATCGTCTCCAGTACAAATCTCATCACGGTTAAAGTACACCTGAATACGACCCTTGCTGTCTTGAAGCTCGGCAAAACTCGCTTTACCCTGTATGCGACGCGACATCAAACGCCCCGCGATGACTACCTTTTTCCCCTCTTCAAAATTATTCTTTATGTCTTCTGAAGTATGATCCACTGGAAAAAGTGGGGCAGGATAGGGGTCAATGCCCAAGGCTCTCAATTTTGCTAATTTCTCTCTTCGAATGATTTCCTGCTCGCTTAGACCGGCCATAGATAAAAAATTTTAGCAAAGATAAGGAGTCTGCTACAATTCAAAGTTGTTAAATTAGCCTACTGAATCTTTTTTTATCATGAGTATTTTTCGTGTTTTACTGGCCATTATTTTTCCACCTTTAGCAGTGCTCGACCAAGGGTGTGGATCTATCGTTATTGTATTTATACTTACCATTTGTGGTTGGGTTCCCGGAACCATTGCTGCTTTGGTAATTCTTAACAACACCAATAAATTTGGATAAACTTCGCAATCCTTTAGTAAACGTTATTGATTTAGGGCAAAAGTCCTATAAACCTGTGTGGGATTTACAAGAAGAGAAGCTACAGTCAATTGTTGATTTAAAGCGAAAAAATCGTGACTCCAATCACAAACAGCCCACGCCAAATTATTTGATTTGGGTGGAACATCCCCCTGTTATTACACTTGGGAAAAGTGGTTTGCCCAAACACCTACTTATAAATGAAGACCAGCTCAAAGAAAAGGGAGTAGCATTTTTCAAAACCAATCGTGGGGGAGATATCACCTTTCACGGTCCAGGTCAATTGGTAGGTTATCCCATTTTAGATTTAGAAAATTTCTTTACCGATATTCACAAATACCTTCGTCTATTGGAGGAGGCGATTATTTTAACACTAAAAGAATACGGTCTTTCGGCTGAGCGTAGTGAGGGCGAGACAGGTGTTTGGCTAGATGTAGGCACACCTTTTGCTCGAAAAATATGCGCCATGGGTGTTAAAGCCAGTCGTTGGGTAACCATGCATGGCTTTGCGCTTAATGTTAATACTGATCTGCGCTATTTCGATTATATTATTCCTTGTGGAATACAAGGTAAAGCAGTTACCTCACTAAAAGCAGAGCTCAAGCGTGAAGTGCCTTTAGAGGAAGTAAAAGAAAAGGTATTGCATCACTTTTGCGCATTGTTTAAGGCAAAAGCGATTATTTAATCTTATAAATCAATACATCTTTTTCTTCGGCTTGAACCAAAAACTCCAAAGCGTTGTCTTTGTCTGCATTACTCAGATCAATGGCAGAAGTTCCGTAAACAGGGAAGCCGGGAACAGGTCGACCATCACTAAAGAACAGGTAAACCTTCTGGGCCTCAATATCTGTTACTGAGACATAGACAATATTATTAAGGTAAAAAATCTCTGGCGCACTATATTGTCCAAAAGGAAGGTCTACAGGAATTCCTTTAATCGTTAAATTATTTTCAGAGAGGGTAACCAAAGATTTTGTTGTACTGTAAATGCGATGCCCATTTTTAAGATTTAGGGGGGTAGAAACTACATTTCCTTTCCCGTCAATTTGAATTAAATTCCCATCAACATCGGTAGTAGTAAAGGTTTTCAAATAAGAATAAACTGCTTCTCCAGAAGGTGTAAATTCAGATTTAATTTTCACCCTTGGTGTACCTGTTCGATTAAGAATTTTTGGGGGTTTGTTTTCCTCTTGTACAACGATGTAATCTTTTTTGTCAATCCGAATGTGTTTTGGGGCTGCTGTTAACGGTCCATCACTCTTAGTGAACTTAAAACCTTTTACGCGTTTTCCTTTTGCATCAAGCATTTGAATGCTGTTCCCCTGTGCTAGAACAAAACGATAGTTTCGGCTTTGATCATAGTCAAAAACAGCCAAGGGCTGAATGGGTAATTCATCGCTTATTTTCTTATCAAAAGGAGGAACAATTTTACCATTGCGATCTAAAATGTAAAAATGATCTTCTGTGCGGAAAGCCATTTGTAAACGTCCGTTTTTATACAAATCAACTTGTTGAATTGGTCCTTGAATTTTTCCTGTTAGTTGTTTTTTCCAATACAGAGTTCCTGTATTAGCGTAGAGATACAGGGTATTGTTTTCGTCTTGAACAGCAATATCTTTTTGTTTTGTACGGTGATTTTTTAGCCACTGTGGCGCTGTAGCGACCTTTTGCTCTAAGCTAATTATTCCTACGTTAGTTGCTGTTGCTTTTGGCAGCTCTTTTTCGTTATACTGTATTCTAAAATGCAGATGCATGAAATCATTTTCAACCACCCCTTGAAAGGCAGTATAGGGGTACTTTTCAACATCTAAATCGTTCCAAAATTGTTTTTTGCTATTCTTCTTCAATTGAGCGTTATTGCCCACCCATAGTAAGCTGCTTTTTTCTGAAAGCGTTTCGTTAGCAAATTCCTTAAAGGCAGGAGTGTTTTCAAATGTTTTTTGGTCCTTATATGCAGCAATTAGCGCTTTAATTCCAGTTTCACTTTCACCAAAGAATAAGAAATCGTCTAGTTTTGCCACCCATTTGGCATTCACTTGTTCTCCCAAACTTACAATGGCTAAAGTTAGCTCTCTTGGTAGCGAAGTTTTGTAATAGGGAATATCACGGTATTTTCGTTGTTGACTCTCTGGGATAAAGTTTGCTTCGGCTGAAGCTTCATCTCTAAGGTGAAAAATCAATCCTATTTCTTGATTGAGTTGAACAAGGCCGAGTTCATCAATGCCATTTAAAGCTGATAAATCTGTTGAAAGTGTAGCGAGATTGTGAAAGAGAACCCATTTCTTAAACTTGTCTTCCAGTAGCTGAACATTATCAATAGTCATTAAAAAAGCTGATTCAGCATTCGCGGGCACTGCTTGCGTAATCACTGTTTTTTTAGGCGTGCTTGAATGAAGTAAGCCAACGGGATCTCCTACAGAATCTATAACCCGCAAAAGTCCGTCTGCTTCAACAGTTTTTGGTGAGAACTGCAGGTCAACACTAGCCCAACTATCTCCAATTTTTGGAAACAATGGCATTTCTCCTAGTATTGTTTTAAAGGCAAGCGTCTTGTTTCCTTTGAAGTGAAAACTCAAGGGTGCGTTTTCGTCTGCCGTTTTTGCGATGGTGTAAAACGCATCTTCCGTTATACCTCTTGCTTTTTGTTGGTAGTTGCGAATACAGTTTTCTAAAATAATCTTACTGTCAGCGTGAAGGGCAAAACCATCAACAAAGGCTGTGTAGGTTGTTTCCTTTTCTTTCTTGCGTATGAAAATTTTTTGTCCGCTGTATTCTAAAGTTGGCAAGTCTAGATAACTACTGTCTAATGTAGACTTATAAACCACGCTAAACGCTTTTTCTTCCTTCCCATAGGGAGTAATACTAATCATTTTTGTGCCTTTACCAACATTATCATACTGCATAATTTCATCAGAAAGCAAGGGTGAGTCTTGCAATAAAGACTTTAAAACAGGATTGTTTTTAAGCGCTCCTTCAAGTTCATTGCTGTTATTTAATTGTAAAACAAACGCTGTGTTTTGGGGAACCCAATCGACCAAAGTTGTAGTGTTTTGCTTTGTTTTTTCGCACGCCACTATAGCCAGGAGTGCTAGGGGAAAAATAAAGAAGGGGCGGATGCTTGAAGGAAGTTGCATAAACTGTATTTATGGGGTAAAATTAAGAAACTCAAAAATCAATTTGAAGTTGTTCTGGGAGTAATCGAAAAGATTTTCGGTGATGTGGACTTACCCCTGTGGTTTTAATGCCCTCACGATGCATCTTTGTAGGGTAGCCCTTGTTTCTATCCCATGCATAATGAGGAAACTCTTCATGCAATGCAAGCATCAAATCATCGCGATAGGTTTTTGCTAAAATGGATGCAGCTGCAATATTTTGATATTTTGCGTCCCCTTTAATTACGCATTGGTGAGGGATCTCTTTGAAAGCGTGGAAACGGTTTCCATCTACTGCGATAAATTCAGGAGTTAGCTCAAGTGACTCAATTGCTTTGTGCATTGCTTTAATAGAAGCATGAAGAATATTAAGTTCTTCTATTTCTTCAATACTGCAATGTGCAACAGAAAAAGCGAGGGCCTCTTTTTCTATAATAGGCCGCAATGCATAGCGTTGTTTGTCCGATAGTTTTTTAGAATCATCGAGTAACGGATGCGAAAAGTTCTTGGGCAAGATTACAGCAGCAGCAGTAACTGGACCGGCTAAACAACCCCTTCCAGCTTCATCTGTTCCCGCCTCAAGTAATTCGCTAAACTGTGTGGGTAATTGCGCCATTTAATGCAGTAAAAAATGCGTTTAATTTTTTTTCATCGAGCTTTCCGTCCGTACGTACCCCGCTGCAAAGATCAAAACCGTAGGGGTTTACCTGTTCAAATGCCGAGACGATATTGTGAGGAGAGAGACCGCCTGCTAGAAAAACAGGGGTTTCAATACCATCAACAATGGTTTTACTCAATTCCCAATTATGGGTTCTTCCTGTGCCACCCAATTCTTTAATAGCTAAATTGGGGTTGCCGCTGTCCAGCAATAGCGCATCTACTAAAGGAGCAATTGCGATAGCTTCTTCAACAGAATTTTGGTCAAGCACATGAATCACCTGAATTAGATTCACATAGGGAAGGCGCATTCGGAGTTCACTGTATACAGAAGTAGGAACAGCATCCACAAGCTGGATGCTTTTTGTGTGGGTGCGATTAACATGCTTTAAAATTCCATCAGTTGTCGTTTCTTGGGTGAGAAGAAAAGTATCTATACCCGGTGGGGTGAAGCGAGAAATCGTTAAAATTTCATTGTTGCTAATTATACCTGGTCCACTAGGCATATCCCCAACCAACCCCAAAATATCGCTACCATACTTTATGGCTAGGCCAGCTTCTTCTGTGTTTGAAATGCAACAGATCTTTACTTTTGGTCGGTGGGGTTTAAACTTTTGCAAGGAGAATATTTTTAAAACATCGAATCAAATTTAATTATAACTTCGCACAAAATACAGCATCTCATGCCCTACAGGTATTTCTTTGTCTTTTTGGTCTTGGTTTCTTTCCAGCTAAGGTCTCAAAACAACGATACAGTTATATTGAATGAAGCAAGTTCTACTTCTACCAAAACTTTAGAACAGCCTTTAGCGGCAAGTGCAGATAGCTTAACCATTAAGCGAGATACTTTAGTACGCGGTCAAGACTCTCTATTCGTAAAACAAGATAGCCTCTCAACAAATCCTGGTTTCATTGTAAAAGAAGAAGCACAGGCAATTATTGATAGTGCGACAATTGATATGTACAAAATATTTCAGCAAGGGAAACAAACCGTTGTTGTTGATACGACATTGGCCATTCAAAAAGAATATGAAGCCAATTTTTTACGTCGTGATTATTTTGAATTGCTGCCTTTTGTAAATATGGCTTCAGCGTTTAATCGTTTGGGCCAAGATTTTTCCCAAACCAGTCTTCAACCTCAAATGGGAGCACGTTCAAAACACTTTGCTTACTTCGAGATAGAAGATGTTAAATACTATCGAGTACCCACCCCTCTAACAGAATTGTATTTTAGAACCACCATGGAGCAAGGACAATTGTCTGACGCTACGATCTCTGTCAATACAAGTCCACAGTTCAATTTTGCGATTGCTTACCGTGGCATGCGTTCGTTGGGGAAGTACCTCAATCAACGCTCAGCATCGGTTGCACTTCGTTTATCCATGACCTATCAAAGTTTTAATGAGCGTTATAAAGCAAAGTTTCACTACGTCTCTCAGAAACACGAGAACCAAGAAAACGGCGGAATCACCGCCGATGGTATTCCCTTGTTTGAATCGGGAGATCCAGATTTTATAGAGCGGTCAGTCTTGCAAGTAAAATTGAACAGTGCAGAAAATACACTCAAAGGCAAACGCTCTTTTTTTGAACACCACTACGCTATCGTACATCCAAAAGATAGCACTGGCTCTAGTTGGACCGTTGGGCACCAATTCACCAACGAATCAAAATTCTACAACTATCAAGATGCAAGTTCATCTACTTACTTTGGGGAAAACCGCATCGGTGGTTTAGTGCAAGACGATTTGCAATGGGCTATTTTTCGAAATAATCTTGAGACAAAATTTGATAACCCAGTAGTGGGAAAATTACGTGCAGGAATATCTTTTTCTAATATAAAGTACCGTTTTATAGAAACAGAAGAAACTGATTTAGTAGACAATCTTCCACTTGAATTAAAGGCAAATCAAACCTTTTTAAATGCAGATTACGATTTTCTTTGGCGAGGCTTTAACTTCTCTGCACACTTTAACAAAACGCTTTTCAGCGAGCGTTTAAGCGATGAAATTAGCTTGAATGCGAAAATTTCCCTCGCAAACGACCTCTATTTTTCTGGGAAGGCGAGTTTCATTAATCGAAGTCCCAATTTTAATTTTATTCGGTACAAAAGCGATTATACCAACTACAACTGGCACAATACCGATCTTGAAAATGAAAAAATCACCAGCCTTACTGCAACCCTCTCACACCCAAAGTTGGGCGCTTTTTCTGCTTGGTTACAACGTTTAGATAACTTTACCTACTACAATCAAGTTTTTCCAGAAGTTCCAGCAGGGGAAGAAATACCGTTGTTACCAGAGCAGCTTTTGACAGAAGTGCTTCAAAGTAATCCACTGACCTATTTTAAAGTGCGCTACACCTCTCACTATAAATTTTGGAAATTAAGTCTAACAACCACTGCTCAATACCAAAAAGTAAGCAATGACGATGCCCCCGATAGCGATGGTATACCCGTCATTAATGTTCCAGAGTGGAATGTCCGCTCCACCTTAGCATTAACTATCGCTATGTTTAAAAAGGCGTTGCGTGTACAAACAGGAATAACAGGTCAATACTTTACGGGTTTTTATGCTGATCAATACAACCCTTTGTTGGGAGACTTTATTCGACAAGACCAGCAAACAATAGGAGACTATCCTAGAATTGATGTTTTCTTTAATGGTAAAATTCGACAATCCCTGTTTTATTTCCGCTATGAACATGCCAATGCTTCCTTTACGGGCTATGATTATTATTCAGCCGTTGGCTATCCCTACCGTGACAGCATATTGCGATTTGGACTAATTTGGAATTTTTTCGACTAGTATAATATACTGTATTGCAAGTCCTTATTTTTAAATCAAAAAAACTTTAATTTTTTTTACTCACTAGTATTGTATGTGGAGAAAAAGGGTT
>WTJU01000100.1:3308-5219 GCA_011526285.1 Candidatus Arcticimaribacter sp. | reverse complement strand
ACACCAATTTCGTGGTCGTGTTTTTCGAAAAGTACATCGTATTTATGGGTTGCAAATATGGTTGCCTTTTGATTGTAATTATCTAACAATTCAAGTACGTAATCCAATACGATTGGATGTGCCCAGTCCGTGTCAAAAGTAAGGGAAACTTTCATGATTCTTTGTTTAGAAATATTCTACACCACCACTCAAAATTCATGAATGACCAGATTAACAGGCGATGGTTTTTCTGTTCGTATAAATGTTCGTGAACTATTTTTTTGATATAGTCTTGATTGATGAATCGCGTAGAAATTGTGGAGGATTCAAGTAATAGTTCTTTGATGTAGTCCGCATTTTCTCCGCGGTACCAACTTTCGTCAGGAGCAGAAAATCCTTGCTTTTTGCGCTCTATAACTTTTTGAGGAATGTAGGATTCCATGGCTTTGCGCAGTACATTTTTTCCGTCATCATATTCGCGGTAGAGTACTTTCTTGCGCTCTTCATTCTCGTCAATTTTCTGAATTTCGCTTTCCAAGTTCCCCAGCTTGTGTTCTACAGGTACTTTCATGGCAAAATCAACGAGATCGTTATCCATAAAAGGAAAACGCTCTTCTAAACCGTGGGCCATGGCCAATTTATCTCCTACCAGAAACAGTGCTGGCAAAAAGGTTTTAATTTCGAAATAAAGTGAATTGTTAATATGGTCTTGTGGGGTATTGTATTTCAAGTTTTTGTTGAAGGTGAACACCCGTTCAAAAACATTTCTTGGCGCCTCTAAATCTATTGCTTCCAGTACTGCTGGTTGGAAAAGTTGCTCTTTTTGTTCTTGAGGAACTAAACGTTGCCAAAAATCGTAGTACTGTTCAAAAAAATCTTCTTGATTTAAGGAATCAAATACTTTGTAATAACGCCACGGATAGCCTCCAAAAAGTTCATCACCACCCGTACCTTGTAAACAAACTTTTACAAATTTGGATGCCAAACGAGCAATGTAATAGTTAGGGTAGGACATTCCTACGCGAAGGTCTTCTAAATGATACACTAATTTTGGTAAAGACCACCGAATGTCACCTGCGTTCATGACTTGCTCAAACTGTTCTGTTTTAAGGTGATTTGCCATTAACTCAGCATCTCGTCTTTCGTCAAAATTTGCCTCTCTCCCTGTTACTTCATTCATGTCGAAACCACAAGTAAAGGTTGCCAGTCGGTCGAGTTCTTTTGAAGCTACAGCAGCAATCGATCCTGAGTCCATTCCACCGGAGAGGTAGGACCCAACTGGAACATCTGCTACCATTTGACGTTTTACTGCTCTTTCAAAAAGATGTTTTGTCTTTTTGTTGGCCTCCTCAAATGACATGGTATGATCTGTTGAAGAAAAATCATAGTCCCACCATGAGTTGTGCTTCACAAAGGGTGTATTGGCATCTATCACTACACTATTTGCAGGAGGGAGCATGTGCACTCCTTTAAACAAGGTGTTATAGGAGAAGATATTTTGAAAGGTAAAGTATTCGTTTAGCGCATCTAAATCTACATCGACTTTATACTCGGGATGTTTAATGATTCCTTTTATCTCTGATGAAAACACAAGGGTTTTACCATTAAACCAATAGTAGAGTGGTTTTATGCCATAACGATCTCGCATCAGATAGAGTTTCTTTTCTTCTTTGTTCCATGCGCCAATGGCAAACATTCCATTAAACTTTTCTATGAAATCTGGTCCGTAAATAGCAAAGCCTTCAACAATTACTTCAGTGTCTGTTTCTGATTTGAATTGACATCCCTTTTGGGATAGTTCTTCTCTTAATTCTTTAAAATTATAGATGCAGCCATTAAAAACCACAGTCCATTTTCCATCGCTAGACTGCATGGGTTGTTTCCCATTCTCTGAAGGATCTAGAATGGCTAGTCTTTTATGAACAAAACCTA
>WTJU01000100.1:0-3208 GCA_011526285.1 Candidatus Arcticimaribacter sp. | reverse complement strand
CAAGTTTGCATAAAACCCTAACATGTGAACTGCATGGGTTCCTGGGCGGGTTGATATTCCCTTAGCTTGTAGTTGCTCCATGATATCGTTTCGGCTACAAGGTGCTATTGATTCATCAACCAAGGTGACAAAACTTTGCCAGCCATGGTAAAACTCCTTTGGAAAGTTTGGAAGTTGTAACCACGGAATGCCTGCCAACTCTTTTTTATAAAAATCTGCCCATTTGGCTCTTTCTTGAATGAAGCTGTCTAGTTTTTTTAATTGTACTTCTCCTATAGCGCCTTGTAAATCTGTCATGCGGTAGTTGTAGCCCAATACATTAAAATCGGGCAAGATATATGGCTTAGGACCATGGTGTCGCTGCTCTTCAGAAATAGAGGCCCCATGGTTACGAAGTACTTGAAGTTTTGCGCCTATACTATCGTCATTGGTGGTAATCATTCCACCTTCTCCTGTGGTAATTGATTTGCGTGGGTGAAAAGAAAAACAACCCATCAGTCCAAGTCCGCCAGCGGGGGTTCCTTTGTAAGCAGAACCTGCGGCACATGCGCCGTCTTCTATGAGTGGAATGTCTCCAGCAACTGCTTTAATCTGATCCATTGGAGCACACAAACCAAACAAATGAACCACCATGATTGCTTTTGTTTTTGGTGTTATTTTTTCAGCTAGTTTTTCTGGATCTATGTTAAATGTTGCAGGATCAATATCACAAAAAACCACTTTAGCTCCTTGATAGAGTACTACATTCGCTGTAGAAACCCACGTAAATGCCGGAACAATTACTTCGTCACCTGCTTTAATGTCTAGGGCTACTAGTGCTAGGTGTAAGGCTGTAGTTGCGCTGGTTACAGCCACTGCATATTTTACTTGATGCCGTTCTGCAAATGCTTCTTCAAATGCACGTACTTTTGGTCCTGCGGTTAACCATCCTGTGGTTAGCGGTTCTTTGAGTGCTTGCCACTCTTCATCTCCAGTTACAGGGAGGGAAATGGGTATGTTTCTTTTTTCCATATTACTAATTTGGAAGGTATTTGTTTATTATATGTGAGGCTATTGCAAGGGAGGCTGTTGCCCCAGGACTAGGTGCGTTTAAAACGTGTATTTGTCTTCCGCTGCGTTCTACGTTAAAATCCATTTGTAGTTCTCCTTCAGGAGATATTGCTTGAGCACGCACTCCAGCTGGTCCACGCTCGAACATTGAGGCGTTAACATCGGGAATCATTTTTTGTGCTTTGGTAATAAAATCTTTCATGAATAATGATGATTTGAATTCATTGATTGAAAATCGAAAATTCTTTGCTACAAAGCGAATTAACCCCGGATAGGTAAGGCTGTCGTAGGTGTCTAATAGCGAAAAACTACTTCGTTTATAGCCATCTCTTTTTAATGCTAATACTGCATTGGGACCTACTTCTCTACTCCCATCAATCATTCGGGTAAAATGTACTCCCAAAAACGGGTATTGCGCATCAGGAACAGGATAGACCAAATGATTTACGCGGTCTTCAAAACCGATTTTGAACTTAAGGTACTCCCCGCGAAAAGGCACAATTTTTAATGGTGATTTTTCTTTGGTTAGGTTGCTGTAGGTTTTATCGCTCCACAAACCACCACAAACGACTACATAGTCAAAGATTTGTTGCCCATTTTTTGTGCTTATCTCAACATGTTTATCTGTTTCTTCGTTTATAGCATTAACGGGAGTTTGGAAATATACAGTTCCGCTGTTTTCTTTTATTTTTTCTATCAACACACGCATCACCTCTTTGTAGTCAATAATCCCTTCTTCTGGAACCAATAAAGCTTTTTGTGCCCGAACAAAAGGCTCTCTTTTTTTGAGTTCTGTTTTGCTTAGATAATTTAATCCTGAAAGGCCATTTTTTTGTCCTCTTTGCGCCAAGGTGTCAAGGGCTTTTTCTTCTTGATCTGTAGTTGCAACTACTACTTTTCCACAAACATCATGGGCTATTTGGTGCTCTTTCGCAAAAGCAATCATTTCTCTGATGCCTTGTACAGATAATTCTGCTTTTAATGATCCGGGTTGATAATATAACCCACAATGCAAAACACCGCTATTGCGCCCAGACTGGTGAAGACCTTCATTTGCTTCTTTTTCAAATACGGTTACTTTCACCTTCTTCTGGCTTAGCTTATAGGCTACTGCCAAACCAATTATTCCTCCGCCTACAACTGCAATGCTTTTTTGCTTTTGCACAATCTTGTTTTTAAGGTTTATCTACGCCTGTAGCTATTCGCCACTCGATTAGTTTTTGCAATCCCTCTCTAAGTTCATATTTATATTTAAACCCAAGTTCTTCCTCTGCCTTTTTCCTAGAACCAATCCTGTTCTTAACCATAGCACGAGCGTCATCTTCAGAGTAAGGGTTATACTGTACTTTTAGTTGTGAATTTTTTAATTCGAGAATGAGTTCACACAACTCATTGATACTGGTTTGTATTTCGGTTCCTACATTATACATCCCGAAATCTTGATCGCTAATAAGGGCTTGAACGTTAGAACGCGCTACATCTTCAACATAGATAAAATCGTAGGCTTGGGAACCGTCTCCGTTAATTACAGGAGCTTCGTTTGCTTCAATTTTGTTTAACATGATGGGGACAACTCCTGTGTAGGCAGCAGTTTGATCTTGGTGAGGACCATAAACGTTCATGTAGCGCAGCCCAATTACTTTTAATCCGTACCTGTCATTAAAAGCAGTTGCCATTGCTTCTCCTGCAATTTTACTGGCACCGTAAAAGTTTTTGTTGTTGAATGGGTGGTCTTCTGTCATAGGTAACTCTACCGCATCGCCATAAACGGAAGCAGAAGAAGACCAAATGAGTTTTTTAATTTTATTGTTTACACAGGCTTCAAGTACGTTAAAGGTTCCTGCAATGTTTACATCAAAAGCAGTTCTAGGATAGTCTTTGCAATGCAGTAACCACATGGCAGCAAGACTTATCACATAATCCATGTCTTTCATGGCTGTATTGAGAATATCTACTTCCCTAATATCACCTCCAAAAGGAAAGATTGAACAACGTTCGTCTTTCAATTGTTCGGTGAGGTAACTTTGATTTCCGCGGGCAAAATTGTCATATACCACTACTTTGTTTACCGGGTGTTTTAGTAATTCAGCGACAACAAAGCTGCCAATAAATCCAGCTCCACCAATTACTAGGATATTTGCGTTTTCTATTTTCATAT
>WTJU01000075.1 GCA_011526285.1 Candidatus Arcticimaribacter sp. | reverse complement strand
ACGATACCTTCAACTTTGTAGACTTAAAAGATTTCGCACCCGGTAAGCAATTGACTATCGAAGTCGTGCATGCCGATGGTTCTAAAGCTACCATTATGGCGAACCACACCTACAATGAACAACAAATTGAGTGGTTCAAAGAAGGATCTGCTTTAAACTTAATTAAAAAGCAAAACGCAGTTTAATTTGTTATAAATAGATAAAAAAAGCCCATTTTTTCATGGGCTTTTTTTATTCCTTCTAATTGAGAAATTAGATTTATATAGTAAATAAGCTTATTTTTGATCATGGAATGGAAACGACTTGGAATCATTACTGTCTTTTCATGGGTGCTTTATCAGTGCACACCCCCAATGTATGAGCCACCATCGGCTACACAAAACACCTTAAACCCAGAGTGGTCTAATACCGGAAACATTAACGCCTCTTTTATTTCTACTTCGAGAACTGTGGGGGTAAACACCAATAGTGGGTCTCCTACTTTCGTTATTAATTTTATCGCTTCAGCCAGCAATATCGATAGTTTGGTATGGTCTTTTCCAGGAGGAACAGCACAAGATTCTATTTCAACGAATGTACTGGAAGAAGTAACGTATAATGCTTTTGGTCGCTATGACGTTGGGTTAAAAGTGTACAATACTGAAGACAGTGACAGTCGTTACTACGAAAACTATATTGAACTCTATTACCGCGATTCTCTCTCTTTTTCTACACAAGACTCTTTGCAGTGGAGAGTTGACGGTACTGTGTCGCGTTTAGACGATTTTGTAGCGGCAACAGACAATAATGGTGTGCCCTATGGCTATTGGTTTAATATACCCTACACTACCACTGCTAAAGTGAGTGCTACTAAAAAATTTGAAGACTTTCCCTCCAATAACTTAGTGTTGGAATTTGATTATAAATTAGAACGAGTACCTACAATTTATTTACCAAGACCTGACAGCTCAACCAGTACCGATATAAATTCACCCACCCTTTTCGTTCCTAATGACAATCCTGCAGGGGCACAGGTGCCGCTCATGCGCTATGATACTCCAACAAGCTATCCTGGAGCAAAGCGTTTTTCAATTGGGTTTAAAAAAATACCTATTTGGATAGCATCGCGCATTAGTGACGAATATTTTGATCAGGTGGCTTTAGAGTTGCCTTCGCTTTCTAATTTTAGCTTGAGTATAATCAAGGAAGCACAAACCATGATCATGCGCAACCAACCCCTTCCTAAAGATTTAACAGCCACTAACATCGCTACAACTACCTATACTTCAATGACGTCTTCTCCAGCCAACGATAATGATAACGATGGCATTCTCAATAACCTTGACGATGACGACGATAATGATGGGTTTTTAGATACCGAAGATGCTTTTCCATATGATCCAACAGAATTTAGAGATACTGATGGAGATGGCTACGGAGATTCAATGGACAATGATATTGATGGCGATGGGTATTTAAATGCAACTGAAAGGATGAATAATTCAGATTCTCTAAATCAGTTTAGTATTCCACGTTACTATTTTAAGCACGTTCAATATCCTTATAATCTTCACTTTAGGAATATGACCATTAAAATAAGGGAATAAGCTGTTTAGGTATCAATAATTCTCCCAGGATTGAGAATTCCCTTTGGGTCAAGTGTTTTTTTCAATAAACGCATAAGCTCAATTTCAGCTTTACTTCGGGAAGTACTTAAGTAGGCTTTTTTGTCTAAACCAATGCCATGCTCAGCAGAGACAGACCCATTATTTTCTGCGAGATTTGCATAAATAATAGCATTGATGGCTTCAACTATCGCTGGAGAATTTTCTTTTTTACCCACAATAAAATGAATATTCCCGTCAGCTACATGGCCAAAGGGAAAGATGCATTCTACAACGTCCAATTGTTCTAACTGTTCAATGGCCAAGTCAACTTCTTTTCCAATAACTGGAATGGGTAAACTGATGTCGAAATGTTGGTCATATTGAGCTTGATCTGCAAGTACAGAGACATCCTCACGAATCTTCCAGATACTTTGCAGCTCACGTTCACTTTGTGCTAGCACCCCGTCTCCTACAATTTCTTGTTCTAAAGCCTCCCCAATAAGATCTTCCAAACGTTCAAGGTCTTTTTGTTGGTTACTTCCAAGCGACTCTATAAAGACATAATAGGGGTAATGGTCTGGCAATGGAGCAAAATAGGTAGACGGTGCTTGGGTCATGGCACGGTAGGTGCGTTGCCACATCAATTCAAAACCTGTTAAAGCACCTGCAAGCCCTTTTTCCATGAATTTTAATAGCGCTACAACTTTCTCATAGCTTTCAACACCAACAATTGCCGATGAACGACTCATGGGTTTTTCCTGTAGACGGAAAATAACTTTTGTAACAATGCCCAGTGTTCCCTCTGCTCCTATGAACAGTTGCTTTAAGTCATAGCCAGAATTGTCTTTTATAATTTTTTTCAAAGAAGAAACAATGGTACCGTCTGCTAAGACTGCTTCCAAGCCAAGTACATTTTGACGGGTCATTCCGTAGCGAAATACACGAAGTCCTCCTGCATTGGTTGAAATTACCCCGCCAACTTGGGCAGATCCTTTTGCGCCAAAACTAAGCGGTAGAAAAAGATTTTTTTCATCTGCAGCATCTATTGCTTGTTCCAAAATTGTGCCTGCTTGCACCGTAATGGTTCGGCTTTGCTCATCAATTTCTTCGATGGCATTCATTTTATCAAGAGAAAGAACCAAATGGTTTTTTTCTGTTTGAGTAGCGCCTATAAGATTGGTTACACCACCGTGGATAACAACTGCCTGATTGTTTTCGTGACACATGCGCATAATGGCTGAAACCTCTTTCGTGTTTCTTGGGAAAACAACCGCTAATGCCTCTAGTGGTACATCAGTTTTCCAGATGTGGGTAAAGCGGGCTTTTTCTTTTCCGTTGGCCAGTACATTTTTTTCACCAACAATGGCTTCCAATTCAGCGATCATAGGAATAGTTTAATGCTTAAAATTAAGCAATCAAACAGCATTTTCATAGAGCGATAAACTAAAAGTATCTGCTATTGCTTTATGGGTTGCTTTTCCGTCAATTATATTTAGCCCTTTTGCTAATAGCGGATCGTCTTGACACGCTTTTTTCCAGCCTTTGTTGGCCAATGCAAGAACGTATTTTAAGGTAGCATTGTTTAGCGCATTGGTAGAGGTAATGGGCACTGCTCCAGGTATATTGGCAACACAGTAGTGCACAATCCCTTCTTCTATAAAGATTGGATTTTCGTGTGTGGTTGGCTTACACGTTTCAATGCACCCGCCTTGGTCTACAGCCACATCAACAATCACGGTGCCTTTTTCCATTTGTTTTAGCATTGATCTAGTGATGATTTTTGGAGCTTTCGCTCCTGGAACTAAAACAGCACCAATAACCAAATCACAGTCGGCCAAATGTTTAGTTAAACTGTCATGAGAAGAATATAGTGGAGTGACATTGGCGGGTAAGATTTCTCCCAATTGTCTTAATCGATTTAGGTTAATGTCAAATAAGATGACATTTGCTCCCAAACCAGCGGCCATTTTTGCAGCTTCAGTTCCAACCACACCTCCACCTATAATAACCACTTTTGCTGGACTCACGCCAGCAACGCCACCCAAGAGAATACCCTTTCCTTGTTGCGGTTTCTCCAAATATTTTGCTCCTTGTTGAATGGACATTCGTCCTGCAACTTCTGACATTGGTATTAGTAGCGGGAGCCGTCCTTCACTATCTTCAACGGTCTCATAGGCAATACAAACGGCTTTGCTATTTAACATCGCTTCAGTAAGCTTATTAGAGGAAGCAAAATGGAAATAGGTAAATACAATCTGTCCATCTCGAATTAGTTGATACTCTGCTTCCAAGGGTTCTTTTACTTTCACAATCATTTCTGCTTCTGCATAGACCGCTTGTGCATCTGGACATAGACGCGCTCCTGCCGCTTTAAAGTCATTGTCTGAGTATCCACTTCCAAAACCTGCTCCCTTTTCTACTATAACCTCATGTCCTGCGAGAACAAGTGCTTTGACGCTGGCTGGGTTTAAGCCAACTCTAGCTTCATTATTTTTAATTTCTTTTGGGGTGCCTACAATCATAATTGTAACATTTAATAAAATATTTGTTATAAAAGTATAGTATTTTAAGGTGTTCAAAAACGTTGTAGCGTGTTTTTTAAAGAAATAAATAATCTCATATCCCTAACTAAGAAATGAAAAGGTGTAACTTAATTTGTTAAGAATAATTTAAGCGATAAGGCACAAAACGAATTGTTCCAGAATGAAACCCTTTAATTTCATCTAGACTAAAAAATGGCTATTTGGTGATTATGCGAGCCTCATGATTATTTTGCAAATCTTTCTGCGACACTTAGCATAACAACAAAAGCAAAAGTTAACATGACAACAATTGATGGTTGCATTGTAGTTTAGTTTTGTGTTTACTTATAAAGTACTAAAAAACAATGAGTTTACAAAATATATAGCTTACTTATTTTGTTTCGGATAGTTTCTGATTAGAAAAATAGTTAAGATAACAGTAGGGATTAATGACAGTGCCAATCCGAGTTTAGCAAAACCATTTCCATACATAATAGCATGGATAACAGTATAATCCCAAAAGAGGAGAAGAATATAAATGGCTATAATGCAGTAGTAATGAGCAATTTTCATTGACTAAATTTAACTAAAGAAATGAAAAAAGAAAGGGTAACTGTATGCGCTACCCTTTCGAAAACCAAAATAATTCATTTAAGGAGGTTAAAACCGAGAAATTAAATAATCCTCCCAATAAAAATCAAATTCAGGTGTAGTTCGCAAATTCATTTTAAAACAAACAACTAAACAAAACAATACAAATGCGATATTAATATAGAACACCTTCATTAATCAAATTATATTTAAAATTAATTATCATAAACAACAAAACAATGATAAATATTTAACAAAACGACTGTTTTGATATAAATACAATAAACGGTAATGAAATTTGATGACTTCTTAAATATCAGCACTAAAAAAGATGCGACCTGCAAAATAAAGATGGGTCACAGATCAAAAAAATAGGCCATTACATGTTCTTTTTAAAAACTTTAATCAAGAAGTAAATGCCCAAAAGTGAGAGGCCAAGAATTAAAAGATAGTGTGCTCCCATCTAAGACATAAGTTTAAATAAACATCCAAAAACACTAAAAGACAGGCCCAAATATTTTATTCTTTCAATCATTCACTAAAGATAAACCAATTGATTGACAACAATAAAGTAAAGCGTGAATCATCACACGAAAATAACCTTGGTTAAAGTAGTAACTTGTGTTTATACTCATCTTTACTGTATATTTATCGCACTAAATAAGCATTGAGATTCTACATTGATAAAAATGCTATGGGTGTTTAGCTCAGTTGGTTTAGAGCGCTACCTTGACAGGGTAGAAGTCAGCGGTTCGAATCC
>WTJU01000091.1 GCA_011526285.1 Candidatus Arcticimaribacter sp. | reverse complement strand
TAGAATTAGAAACAAATGATTTTCTAATGACGATTGATGGAGGGACTGCTACACTTGCGTCTTCTAACCCCTCATCGATTAGTGTTAGCAATACAACCGTAGACCTAGGAATACCTTTAACCGGTGTAGCCGATGGAAATGAAGTCCTAAGCCTATCACTTGCAGAAAATTCTCTCTTTGACCTTGCAGGAAATGTTGCGTCTAACACAACCTTAGAATTAAACCTCTTTGATAAAGTAGCTTCTAAAATTGTTTCAACTACCTTAAGTGAAACCAACACCCAAGTCCTTGTTGTTTTCTCTGAAGCACTTGGTCAAATAGACAATGATGACATTTTACTATCAATAGCAAATGGTACTGCAAGTTTACTCGCTTCTACTCCATTATCAATTTCTACTGTGAATTCTCTCACCTATCTGGTTGAACTACCACTAAGTGGGGAAGTATCAGGAGATGAAATTGTGACCATAGGAATTGCAAGCGGTACTTTGGTTGACCTTGAAGGAAATCAAGTAACCCAAGAGCAAACCAACAACACCGTTCAACTTAAAGATACCACGCCACCACAAATTGTCCTAACAGACAATGCAAACAACACAAACATTGCTGGTGGAGATCAAATATTGATTTACGCAACATCAAATGAACCCCTGATCGCTGCACCAATTTTGATATTCTCAAATCAAACAACCAGTTCCTTAAGCGCTACCGGCTCCCCTACTCAGTGGCAATACAATTGGACCGTTCCTTCTAACCTAAGTCAAACCATAAGCATTACTGTTCAAGGTTATGACCTAGAGAATAACCCAAACACACAAACTTCCTCTTTAAGTTATACTATAGACAGTGCTGGAGCAAGTGTACAACTTGAAACCAACCAAGAGGACCCCTATCTAAAAGCTGGTGAAAGTATAGTTGTAACTGCAACGTTTAGTGAAGCCATTGCTGGTGAATGTACCCTTGAAATTAGCAATAACAGCACTACAGTTGAAAGTAGCATGAGTGCAATTAGCTCTTCCGTTTGGACGGTAGAATGGGAACTTCCCACAAATTGGAATGAAGGTGATTTTAGTGTGACAATTGGTACTGCCAACGATCTTGTAGGAAATCCTTACAGCGGAACTGCAAGTCAACATTTCGTTTATGATGAAACACCACCCAGTGTATCACTTGAATGGGATAAAGATTCCAATTTTTTCAATGGAGATGAAGCAATTGAATTTAAAGCCATCTTTAGTGAAACCATTGCAATAGCACCAAATATTTCGTTTAGTGGAATTTCTTCTTCTACCTTTAGCGCTACCAATAGTGATACCACATGGACATACAATTTTACTGCTCCCGAGGGATTAAATTCATCTACCACCCTTAGCCTTAGCGCTTTTGACCTTGCAGGAAACCGTCTTGACTATAGTCATCCCACAAACTTTGAAATTGATAGTGACAAACCTACCATTGAAAGTTTGATGCTTTCAGAAGATAATTCACTTCTAAAATTAAACTTCTCTGAACAGATTTATAATGGTGCGCTTACGTCTACAAGCTTAACATCAGACACCTTTTCTTTTCAAGTATCAGGAAGCACAATGACAGCGAATGATATAATTATATCCAATATAATTGTCCAAGGCAATAGTGTTGAGCTTCAATTAAACTATAACCAAACTGCTATTGGAATTGAAACTGTTCAATTGAATATAAAACCCAACAGCTTGTTTGATCAAGCAGGAAATGCTGTTGATAGTGTACAAATTACAAACACCTTAAATCTATTTGATACCACTCCCCCACAGTTACTAGAAACATTCCTTATTAATCAAAACACCATTCGATTAACCTTTGATGAAACACCCTATGCTGCAAGTGGCAATACATCATCTGTACTAACAAAAGAAAACTTTTTACTGAGCTCAAACATCGCCTCAAGTACCGCAATAGTACCTAGTCCTGACGCCATAGAACAAAATACCAATGAAGTAAAACTTACATTCTCCTTAAATGGACCAAGCGCAGAAGGAGAAGAACTAATTGTACAGTTATCCTCGCCTATCATGGATGTTAGTGGAAATAGTACCACTACTTTCTCTAACAACAATCGTGTTGAACTGATTTTAGATCAAGACTTAGACGGTGTTCCTGATGAATTAGATCGTTGTCCTGATAGTCCAACAAACGAAGAAGTTGATGAAAATGGGTGTGCTGAAAGTCAAAAAGACAACGATAACGATGGTATAACGAATGGTGAAGATGAATGTCCTGAAACGCCAGAAGGAGAAGAAGTAGATGAAAAAGGATGCTCTGCCTTACAGCGCGATCCCGATCAAGATGGAATAGATTACACAATTGATGAATGTCCCGAAACTCCGTTTGGACAAGTAGTAGACGAGAAAGGTTGTGGAATTCAAGATCAAGATGAAGATCTTGATGGTGTACCCAATGATTTAGACGAATGTCCTAATACACCTCAAGATGAAAGAGTAGACGAAAAAGGGTGTGCCCTAATCCAGCTTGATCAAGATTTAGATGGTGTCTTGAACGAAATAGACCAATGTCCCGATACCCCTTTTGGTTTAATTGTAGACGAGAATGGTTGCAGTGAGAAGCAGGCAGAACTAAAAAGAGAACAAGATGATGATGATCAAGATGGTGTAATTAACCTATTAGACCGTTGTCCCGGAACACTTCTAGGATTTGATGTTAATGAAAATGGATGTGACCAATTTGCAGCTGTAGAAATAGATGAAACCGATAGCGACTTTGATGGTGTCTTAAATGAAAAAGACCTTTGTCCAAATACCGAAAAAGGGATAGTTGTTAATGAATTTGGGTGTCCGCTATCAGAAATTGATTCTGACTTCGATACCGTTTCAGATGATATAGATCGTTGCCCAAATACACCAGTAGGAGAAAGCGTTGATGAATATGGATGCTCTGAGCAACAAATAGAAAACGATCTAGATCTAGATGGTGTTGAGAATGATTTAGACCGTTGTTCTGATTCACCTTTTGGAGAGACTGTTGATGAATTTGGGTGTACCGAAGCACAAAAAGAAAACGACCTAGATTTAGACGGAGTTTTAAATGAAAACGACAACTGTCCAAACACTTTACTAGAAGATGAAGTAGATGCAAATGGATGTTCCCTAGACCAACTTGACGATGATCAAGATGGAGTGGCCAATGGGCTAGATCGTTGTAGTGATACACCCATTGGGGATAAAGTAGATGCCTATGGTTGCTCCGACAGTCAATTGGATGGTGATGATGATAATGATGGTATCGTAAACAGCTTAGATAAATGTCCAAATACTCCTGCAGGAGTAGAAATAGACAGCAATGGTTGTCCCTATAAACCAGCAAAAATTTACGGACAACGCTTTGAACAAATTGAAAATAAACGAGATGATGACACTACAAACATTAGAATCTTGTTGGGAGAAATCTTAGTGGAAGACACCAATAAAGAAGAAAATGTTTTTGAAAATACCGTTAGTCTTTCCATACTTCCCGGTCAAGATGCAGATCTTTTCCTAATTGAAAATAGAAAATTATACCTCGTTGGTGGGCTAGATTATGAAGAAAACACTTCACACAGATTTACTGTAGAGGCAATTAACGACAAAGGAATTTCTAGTACCAAACAAATTGTTCTAGAAGTAGTAGATATTCCAAACTCAGTTTCCAGAAGCAGTTTTAATATCATGGTATTCAATGTCAGAAACGAACAAACTGGTTCAAAAGTTGGTCATAAACGCTATTTCAATCCAAAAGCAGAACGTGGCGTTGGGAAATGGAAAATTAAAAAGAAAATTGTCGGTGGTAACGATGCAGGCTTATTCGAAATCAGAACCGAAGTACTCACAGATGATAAATCTGAAGTTTATCAGGACTACTTAGATTTCATCAATCCTCCCGATTATGAAAATCCTATGGACCATAACCGCGATAACATTTATGAGGTTGATGTAATTAACATCAACACAGAAGATGGAGATTCCACCCAACCAATACCTGTAACCCAAACCAATATTGTTGTACCAGAAAATTCACCAACTACAATTCAGCTTCAGTCAACCCCTGCTGCACCAACTGATGATACAGACGGCGATGGAATAAATGACATTATGGACAATAGCCCGTTTGTCCCTAATCCAGATCAATCAGATAGTGATGGAGATGGCATTGGCGATGTTACAGATGATGCTGATCATGACGGTGTTTGGAACCCATTTGATGAATGTAATGACACACCATACGACACTATAGTTGATGCCAAAGGATGTGCCATATTCTATCTTTCACCTACAAGTTTTAACATTAGTACCCTAGAACGTTGTGCAGGTGATAATAGTATTGTTGTGCTCTTTAACGAGCCCTCCTACCAATACAATATTGAACTTGACGGGATAGTGCAAAATGCTTCCCCAATTGACATTAACAATTGGACCTTTGACAATTTATCTTCTGGAACCTATGAAGTTTGCATTACAGTAGAAGGACAAAGTAGAGAAAGCTTTGAAAGATGCTACACCATGCAAATTGAAGATCCGCAGCCCCTAAGTGTATATGGAAAAATAACCCCAAGTGGTAAATCTGTAGAATATAACCTAAGTGGTGGAGACATCTACACAATAACCCATAACAGTAAATCTTTTCAAACCAAAAACAATACCGTTAAAATCGATTTGGACAATGGCATGAATTTTGTAAAAATAACAACTGGAATAGAATGTCAAGGTATTTTTGAAGATAACATATTCAATTCTTCAGAGGTTATTTTGAGTCCTATCCCGCTTAAAAACCAGTTGACTATTTTTATTGGTGGAAACGATACAAACGTTGAAGTTCAAATTTTCGCAACAAACGGAACTTTACTCAACAGTTATCACTTCGATTTAATTCAAAACAACAGGAAAATAAGCGTTGACACCTCCAATATCTTACCAGGGAATTATATCGTTAAAACAAACGGTTTAACTACTTATCATTCGCAAATAATTGTAAAAGAATAAGTAAACTAATGTCAATACCAAACGATTTGAAAAAATCAACTCTCCCAACAAAACTATTTTTTTTAATCACATTAATTTCATCCTTTGTCTACGCCAATCCTAACCTTCAAGGAATAAGTGACGTTAACAAAAAAGAAATAATAACAATCCAAGCCGATGAGGATGGCGATGGTATTGAAGATAATGTAGATACCTGCCCTCAAACCCCTGCGGGCGAAAGTGTTGATGCAAATGGATGCAGCGCGAGTCAGCTAGACGATGACAATGACGGAGTAGCCAACTCAGTTGATACCTGTCCAGATACCCCAGCTGGAACAACAGTAGATGCCTCGGGTTGTGCTGTAGTAGTCGATCAAGATTTAGATGGCGTTGAAGACAGCATTGACCAATGTCCTGACACCCCACTGGGTGACCCTGTTGATGAAAACGGTTGTGGACAAACCCAATTAGACGATGATAACGA
>WTJU01000124.1 GCA_011526285.1 Candidatus Arcticimaribacter sp. | reverse complement strand
TTTCCCTTGAAATAGTAATTTCCACCAACCTGTACATCAATTTTTTGCCCATAAGCGCTTGTAAGAAACAGCAAGGAGAGCAGTAGTAAAGTGTTTGTTTTCATGATTAAAAATTTGAGTTAAACGTTTTTCAAACTTAGGGATCGAAATAGGTGGAAAAAAAAATTTGTCGTGAACAACAGAACAAATGACACGAATGCAGGTTTTAGGAGACTGCTAATTGATTTTTCTTACCTTAACGATTCATTAAACCGAAAGAATTATGCAATTGAATCCCTTAGATTGGGTCATTATCCTCTTGTTTTTTGTGTTCACTTTAGCGGTTGGGATTTGGGTATCTCGCTCTGCTGGGAAAAGCACTCAAGATTTTTTCCTTTCAGGACGAAACATGCCTTGGTGGCTATTGGGAATTTCAATGGTCGCCACAACTTTTTCTGCCGATACCCCCAACTTAGTGACAGACATTGTCCGCACCAACGGGGTTGCAGGAAATTGGGTGTGGTGGGCTTTTTTGCTTACAGGAATGTTGACGGTTTTTGTTTATGCACGCCTTTGGCGAAAATCGGGTGTGTTAACTGATTTAGCGTTTTATGAATTGCGCTACAGCGGTAAAGAAGCAGCTTTTTTACGCGGATTTCGCGCCCTGTACTTGGGCGTCTTTTTTAATGTTATGATAATGGCTAGTGTTTGTTTAGCGGCCATTAAAATAGGAAGTGTTATGTTAGGCCTATCGCCTGTAGAAACCGTATTAATCGCCTCAGTAATTACTGTAATTTACAGTTCTATGGGAGGATTGAAAGGAGTAATAATTACTGATTTTTTTCAATTCATTTTGGCAATGGGTGCTACCTTTTGGGCGGCTTACTACCTCATTGAGCTTCCACAAATTGGCAGTTTAGACACGCTATTAACGCATCCAAATGTTGTGAATAAACTCAACTTTATTCCAAGCCTAGATCAACGAGAATTATTGATAACTCTTTTTGTTTTACCCATAGCCGTTCAATGGTGGAGTGTGTGGTACCCCGGTGCAGAACCGGGAGGAGGAGGCTATGTTGCCCAACGAATGCTTTCGGCGAAAGACGAGAAAAATGCTGTTTGGGCGACCCTTTTGTTCAATGTGGCGCATTATGCTTTACGCCCATGGCCATGGATATTAATCGCCCTCGCTTCGTTAATTGTTTACCCAGATTTGGCCGCCATACAATCGGCTTTTCCAGCCATAGACCCTAGTATTATTCGAGATGATTTGGCTTACCCAGCCATGATGACTTTACTACCGGCCGGTGCGATAGGTTTGGTGGTTGCCTCTCTCGTTGCTGCTTTTATGTCTACCATATCTTCTCACTTAAATTGGGGTTCTTCTTATGTGGTTCACGACTTTTATCATCGTTTTGTTCGTCCAGAGGCTAGTGAACAACATCTGGTTGCTGTAGGGCGTTGGTCAACGGTTATTTTAATGGTACTATCGGCTTTATTTGCTTTAGTGTTGAGCAATGCGTTACAGGCGTTTCAAATTCTTCTTCAAATTGGTGCAGGAACAGGACTCCTTTTTATTTTACGGTGGTTTTGGTACAGAATAAATGCCTACAGCGAAATTACAGCCATGGTTGTTTCTTTTCTGTTGGCCATTTATTTTCAATTACTTCACGTAAAGTTTGGCTTTACGCCCATAGCGAATGATATACAGTTTTTATTGAGTGTTGGAATAACCACCATTGCATGGGTAGGAATAACGTTGTTAACCTCACCAAGTGATATGGATACGCTTACCCATTTTGTAGCGAAAATACAACCTGGAGGACCTGGGTGGGCTAAGGTTAGGGCAAACATGCAAGACGATGAGCGATCAACAGAGGGTTGGAATTTACCCACCGGTATATTGTGTATGTTGGTAGGCGCATTTGCCGTCTATGCAGCCTTGTTTTCGACAGGCTATTTTATCTATGGAAAAACCAATGAAGGCTTCTTGCTTGGGGGGATTTGCGTGCTCTGCTTCTATCTTCTTTGGCGTTTGTCCAAAAAAATTATGGATTAACACCTACTACAGATTAGAAGACTGTTTAGCGCGGGTTTATTGATAAACCCGAATGTAGTCGATAACAAACTCTTGTGGAAAGATGGAATCGTCTACTTCACCACCAAAATGCCCTCCTATGGCCAAGTTTAATAAAAGGTAAAAGGGTTGGTTAAAGGGCCAGATTTCTTCGGTTTTATTTTCAGGGGCAAACGTATAAACGTTAACATCGTCAACATAAAACGCAATTTGATTCTCATCCCATTCAGCCGCATAGGTATGAAAGCCTTCTTCGATATTGGGAAGAGCGGTTGTTTTTGTGTTGGCATAGTCCCCATGTGCCGCTTTGGTGTGTAGGGTAGTAAAAATTTCTTCGGGCGCGCGACCCACATATTCTAACACATCAATTTCACCAGATAAAGGCCACCCAACTTGATCGATATTGCTACCCAATAACCAAAAGGCAGGCCAGACTCCTTGTCCTGTGGCTAACTTTGCTCGTATCTCAAAACGTCCGTATTGAAAGTTCTTTTTTCCTTTGGTGCTAATTCGTGTTGAGGTAAAATGATCGCCTTCTTTTTCAGCCTTTATATAGAGAAAGCCATCTTCTAACCGATGGTTGTTCTTGGTGTAGATTTGACGTTCGCGATTTCCCCATCCACAAAGGTCAGGACAGCCATCACCTTCCGCAAAATTCCATACGTTAGTATTAAGTGAGGTACCTTCAAACTCCTCTGCCCAGACCAATTTCTTTTGTTGTGCTATAAGGATAAAGCAACTAAAAAGACACGCTAAGAATACCACTTTCTTCATTAAGCTTTCTTTTGTTCTTCTCTATTTTTTGCTAGTTGTGCTGAAATTTCGTTTGCTGTTTCTTCGGTAATGTTATAGCTGCGCATGACTAGCATGGCCAGTAGGGTTCCTGCCATAGGGAAAAAGCAAAAGAAAGCGAGAAGACCGTCTACTGCACTTTGTTGGTCAACACTTGCTAAATCAGGATTAAACCCAACAACTGTAATGATGACCCCACTAAGTGCTCCAGCAATCGCATAGCCTACTTTTACCATCCACCAGTAAATGGCGCCAAAAATTCCTTCTCGTCGCTTGCCTGTATTGATTTCGTCTAAATCAATTACATCGGCCGTCATGGACATCATAATTGTAAACAAACTTCCTATTCCAAAAGAAAAGAACGGAAGCCCGATGATATACATCCATGGTTTTCCCGGGATGAATAAAAAATAGAGCATGATATAACCCACCAAAGAGATGGATTGAGAGATCATAAATGCTTTTTTCTTTCCATATTTCTTAGACATCCATGTGATGGTGGGAATGACGATAAAGGTAGTACCAAGCGCCCCTAAACAGCCAAACATGGATACCCAAATGCCGCTAGCATCAGCATCGCCATTAAATAAAGTATACACAATAACAAAAAAGGTGAGCGAGGCAACGGTGTTGAATGAGTTATAGATTAAAAAAGTAGCTCCACAAAGTTTACGGAATTCAGGGATTTCAAAAGCATCGCCAAAACTGACAAATATTTTGCTTAGGCTACTACCAATGTTTGCCGCATTTACGGGTTCATAATCTTCATCAAGGGTAGAATTACTTTTGATAAAGAGCGCGGGAACCATAGCACAAAGTGCACAGGGAATAGCAACCCAAATGGCCAATTGTCTTACAGCTACGTCGGCAGATGGAAACCAATCGGGATCATACATAATAATCCAAAATAAGGGAGCAATGACCCATGCCCATTGACCAATCCATTGCGCAATGGCCATAATATTGGTGCGTTCGTGAAAATCGTCACTCATTTCGTAGCCCATGGCCACATAGGGTACACTAAATAAGGTAAGCCCAAAATAGAAGACCAATGACCACAAGAAGAAATACCAGAAGTTGTATTGCAAGCTATCTTCTTTGAACAGTTGCCACATAAAGATGTAGGCAATCCCCATAACAAGACCTCCTACAAGAACATATTGTCGGCGTCTACCCCACTTGGACTTGGTGTTATCGGAAATAAAGCCCATAACAGGATCTGTAATGGCGTCAAAAAATCGAGGGAAAAGGAAAATGAGTGACCACATCCAACCAGAAAATCCAAGATTTTCAACTAATACCACCATGAAAATTCCTAAAATGGCAGGGAACATTTGGTTGGCAAACATGCCAATACCAAAGGCGATTTTTTGACCCATGGGGACGCTTGAGGGTGTTAATTTGTTCGACATATCTATTTGGTTTACTATTTGTTTGTCTGTTTGTTTAACGATGTACACTGTACTCTACAAAAATACATCGCTAGTTGGTTTAATTTTGACTGTACTTTTCTTTCACTACATAGAAAGCCTTTTTCTTTTTCCTATCAATATCTACAATGCCCCAATATTCTTCATTAGGAGCTCCATCATAAGGTACGCCTGTGCTAAAAGGCGCCCAACCTCCTTGGTCTTGTTGTTCTGGGTTTCCTGCTTTCCACCAGCCATCTGTAAAAGAAAAAAGGGTAACCCCATTAATGCGGTCTTTTCTAGCAAAAATTTGATCTAAAATAACTGTTGTAGCATCTGCCTGCGCAATTTGATTTTCTCCTGCTGCATAAGCATCTTTTTCTGCTGCCATGAAACTATCGGCGCCAGCTTCCGAAAAATAAAGGGGTAAATCTGTACGTTTTTCCCATTCTTCAATTAGACTCCCGGGTTGATCCCAGCGATAAACGTTAACGCCCCAAAGGTCTATGTTTGGGTTACTGTTTAATACTTCTTCTGTTGGAATTTCACCGTGTGCAGTAGCTACAGGGTGGTTAGCGTCGAGGGTGTGTATGGCTGCTGCAGTATCGTTGAGCGCGCTATACCAGTTATTGATGTCACCACCAAACCACTCGGGATGATAATTGTATTCATTACCCAATTCCCAAAATAAGATTGCTGGATGTTGAGCGTATTTTTTTATGTAATTGAGTACAGTACCGCTAGCAATATCAAAAACCCCATTTTGATTGTAACCAAAACTTACAATTAGTTTTAGCCCTGCTGCGTGAAGTTTATCCAGCACTTCTACATCATCTATTGGTTCGTAAACACGAATTGTATTAATTCCTGCTTCTAGCATTAAAGCAATGTCACCATCTATTGTTTCGAAACTTCGTTTCTCTTCTCCTTTTGGTACAGGGTGATAACAGATTCCTTTAATTAGATAGGGATTGTTATTCACCATTAACTTCCCTTCTTTAACATAGGTAGCAGTTGATTGTGCTTTAATGCTGTGACCAATAAAGAGTGCACAAAGCGATAAAAAAAGGGTTAACTGTTTCATTGGTTTTTGGTTTTAGGGGGGAATACTGTTTTCCAAACTTCTGGATGATTACCTTTAAAGGTTTTCTGAATTTCAGGGCCATCAACTTCTCTACTTAAGCCATTAAAAAGACCGAGATCAACAGCTTCCCATAAGGCAAATTTAGCTTCACCGTTAACAGTAAACAAACCAAAGTTGTTCTCCGTCGCGTTTGGGCCATTTGGGTCTTTCCAAGGTTCATCAAAAGCAGAAAAGTAAACTGTGGTGATGTTATTCTCATTTGACCACTGGTTAATTTTGCTGTAATATAACGCTTGTTTTACTTCGTCTGCAGCATGGGTTCCTTTTGGGCCATATAAACCATCAGAAACTGATGCCCAACCCGTTTCCCCAATGTGAATGGGTTTATCAATGTTTAATAACTGCATGTAGCTTTTCACTGCATTGAACTGAGTTGTTGCATGGTCTAGTGCTCGGTTCATGGCAGCATTGGTTCTTTCTTCAAGGGAGAGTGTATCACGTTGCTTATCCTCTAACCAAAAGTTAGCGTTGTAATGTGAATCATGAAAAGGGTAGGTATGCACAGAAAGGTAGTCAACGGCCTTCATTAAAGCAGTTAAGTTTTCGTTATGGTAAGATGCATCACCACCTCCCCAAGAGGCAAAATTATCTGAGCTGGTAATCCAAAGGTCATTGGGAAGTTCTCCTTCTTGCTTTAACGCTTGTAAATAACTGACCCACTTTAAAATTACTTTTGGTGACACAAAATAGGACGTTGCCCAATGCACCATGGCTTCATTTCCTACTGCGATTATTTTAACGATATCTGGGTATTGGTTACTCAGTTTTACCGCGCGTTCTATTTCGCTGCGATTGTTTTCTTCGTTTTCTTGACTGTGATCAGGCTGGGCGCTCCACGCATTTTTGCAATCTATCCATGTCCCTAGCATTAGGTACATCTCAAAACTAGGATCCTCTGCTTTAATTTCAGCTATGGCACGAATTAAATTTGGTGTATGTTCAAATTGCAAGTTATATGTTCGCAAAAGACGATACCCCAAGGCATGAAGTATTTGTACATCATTTTTGAGTTGGGCAATAGTGGGTTGTTCTTCCCGACTGGTTGATCTATACCCTCCGTAAGAAATTGCAGGATAAGCAGGATTTCCCAGTATAAACTCAGCATTAATCACGCTTGATGGTTCCTTCTTTGGCTTTTCACCTTCTTTGCAGGACAAAAGAAGACCTGCTATAAACAGTGCCAAAAGAATTTTAAATGGATGTGATTGCTGCTTCATATGATGGACTAAAGATTTAAATCAACGTCAACCCTTTCAATGAGGTTTTCCCGACTGAAAAGGGATTGGGTGGTAGAAGTATCTAAGTGTAAAGATTCAACGACTTTTTGACTTCCGTCACCAAAGGAGACAGTGATTTTATTTGTGCTCCCTTTTCTGTACACTACAGGAACTTGACAATACGTAAAGGCGAGACTATTTGCACTTAGTTCTATAACTCGTTCTTCACCTTTTACATTGAAGTAGTTGAATTGTTGTGTAGTCTCAAGAAATTCACTGGTTTTTAATAGCGATGGATCTATAGACAAACAGCCTTCTTTTACGCGAAGACCAAGTTCTCCAAAACGACTTAAGATGTCTTCTTTAACTTGACCTGTCATACCTGGTTGCTGCGCTCCTTTTCCTGCTGGTGTGTGCGAATAAGGATCGCTTGGGAATGCCCCGTAATTAACAGGTGATTTGTGTGCACCAATCCCTTTCACAATTTCATAGTAATGTTCTTTGAGTTGTTCAGTTAGCGCCTTGTCTTGTTTTGTTTCAATGGCATCTAGCACAACTTCATAGGCCGCTAACGCTAATTTTGACACCATATGCCAATAAATAGACCCTAGCCCTTCATAGCCGTAAAACGTACCAGAACGCCCTGTAAATGCTTTGTGATTAAAGACGCTTTCAAAGCTGGCTAACAAATGATCACGATCTCCAGCAACAAGGGTGCTGTATTTTTTTGGCAATGCGTTTAAAGCAGCTTTTAGGTCGTCAGCATTTTTAAAGTTTCCATTAAAATGGTATGCTCCGTTGATGTCTTTTGTAAGAATCTGATAATTATCATCTTCAAGTAAGGCCATACAAAGTTTAGAACTGGTAACTGCTTCTGCAGGAATGGTGTTTCGATCAACAAACAAAGGAAGTGTCTTGTTGGGATAGAGTATGTAACTATGTTGATCTTCTCGATAGAGATTGCTCTCGCGTAAGGCGTCTAGCACAGCTAAATTTTCTTTGGCATTAAGATAGCCAGCACTTAAAACAGCTACTTGCCCTTCAAGCATTTCAGCTAAATAATCTATGCTTACGCTGTCTTTTCCAATCGAAATTAAATTGTAGGCATGATATAGGCCATCTTCTTTTTTGTTTTTGCGTATTGCATCTTCTAAGAAGCGTTGTGCGCTAGCAATAAAGTCTACTAATTGCTCGTGGCTAATTTCAGCCTTATCACCAGAAAAACCATGACTATAGATTGTTTCTCTATAGGTAGTAGCAACTTTACCTAGTGCATCCATTACACTTTTTCTTTGCTGGTCTGTTATTTGCGCATCAATGAGATTTGTATTGTTTTCGAAGGTGGATTTAATCCCTTCAAAAAAGGCAAGCATTTCTTTTGAAACAGCATACGAAGTGTTTTTGTCTTGTTTGATGTTTTCATGGAAAAAGGCCAAGAAGCGTCTTAGGTAGTAAAGGGTTACCATAGAGACACCATTTCCAACAAGTGCGTTGTTGGCGTCGTTCCATTCAGGACGTTGGGTGTTTAACCAGATACCTGCTTCTGGAACAAAGTTGGAGAGTTTAGCCAAAACTGTGGCCAACATTTTTTCAATAAAATTGACTTTATGGGTATTCCCGTTTGGGCAGGTGAGTAAGGCACCGTCTGCCCCTAAAGCTTCTCTTTTTTCACGAATATTAGCATCTCCTTCATGATCAAAAACAATGGTGTTTTTAGGGTCTTGAACAATATCGCTGTAAGGTTTTATACGGTAAGGTACATTGGCGTAGACAAAACAGGCTTCGTTGTAGAGTGCATTTAATTTACCGGGCTGGTGATTTTCAATAAATTCTAAGAATTTTAAAAGATAGATGATCTGATGATCTCCCCAGTAACCAATATACGCCCAAGGGTTGTCGGGTTCAATGGTTTCCCAGTCAAAACCACCCTTGGTTACGCGGTAGGGGTTGTACCCGTCAAAAGTGGTTGCATTGAGGAATTTGTGAATCATACCCTCAATGAATTGCGGATAGGAATGTGCTAATGCTTCCCAGTTTTGAAAAATATCACGCCAGTTGCCTTGGTAGTCAAGCACTTTTGACCCATCAATCTCATTTTTAGTGTTGATAGAGAATTTATTCCATGGGCGACTTGGGTCACCGTGTCTACGGCTAAATTTTAAGGGGAGGTATTCAAAACACAAACGACTAAAATCAAGATCACTATCAGCCGCGGCTAGATCGAACAATACCTGAATGGTAAAGGTGTCTTCAAGGGTGTTAAGTAGTGCTTCTTTTTTTTGAAAAACAGTTTTATTTGCTGCTTTAATATAGGGGAGAAAATCTCTTTTTTCGATGGTATAATTATCATCAAAAATTCCCCCTCGCATGATGTTGAATAGGCTATTGGCAAAATGACGGTGGTTCCCTCTACGGTCGTTCGTTAATTGAAGCCCATCGGTTGAGCCAACAAGTTGCAGGAGCTCTTGTGTTCCAGCTTCTATGTCTTCATCAATGCATGTATTGATGTTATTTTGTGCGATCGTTTCTTCTAGAGCAACTAAGTCGGTAATGCTTTTATTGACATCGGCAATAATGCGCCATTCTTTTACTTCTTGTGCAGCTAGGCTAAAAGCGCTCACTAAAAGGTAAGCTCCTCTCTTGGCTTTTATATCTAATTCTTCATTTACTTGCTCTCCTTTTCTAAAGCGGTCTATTTGAGAAGAAGAGATTAAGCGTTTTGCTCCATTTAATCCAGAAGACCAAACGGTATTCGCCTTTAAGGCTTCGCTAGGCTCTGCACGGTCAACAATAATGGCGCTTAGTGAGTAAATACCCACCCCACTTCCAGGGTTTAGTTCACATTTTTTATAGGCGTCTACAAGGTTGCTGCTTTGTTTTTGTAGGTCTTCTCCCACTCCGTAGGGGAGGATGTTTTGCAATCCGTCCAATACATCAATTTTGATGGATGTGTTTTGGATATTTTTGATTTGCGCGGTGCGAACAAATCCGAAGCGATTACTTGAGTTCCACTCATAGGAAAAAATTAATCCAAGGTCGTGATTAATCTCTTCAAACGCTACTTTGTTTCCGTAGGCGTTTTTATATAGATTACGCTGAATTTTATAACTCCCTTTTTGACGTTCAGAAAAAGGTTCCCATAAATAGGTCTTGTCTTCTTTCGTCACCAATAAAATACTGGTTGATCCTGTGTGATCTCCAGATTCAGTGATCTTATCATCAGTGTAGTAGGGGAAAAGTGCTCGATCGCTATTTTTCCTTCCTGCTGTAAGCGCTCCATTGCTTGAGATAAACATCCAATGGTTCGAATTACTAACAATGCTCATGAAAAACGGACGCATTGCATCACTATTTTCAATTTTATAAAACGATTCGTTGTTGCGAATCACTTCTTCAAACTTGATGTTTTCTGCACTAGGATTTATCGCTGTTTTCCCGAGATAAATTGATTTACTCATTTGTTTTTTTACGCTGCTTGTTTAATTCAGTTAATTGGTGGGTGGTCAAGTAAGATGACACCCTACAATGAATTGGCTCATTGTAGGGATAGTCAAGTGTAATTGGTTTCTTTTTTAAATTTATTTGTATAGGCGGATATAATCAATCTCCATAGCAGAGGCGCTAAAGTTTGGATCAATTGTATTGTCGGTAAACAATCCTCCCATTGCTACATTTAGAATGAAAAAGAAGGGTTGGTGAAAGGGCATGTTTTCGGTCAGACTAAATCCGTGGTGACGAACATCATCTACAAAAAAGTCTAGTCGGCTTTCACTCCAATCCATTCTATAAACATGAAACTCAGTGTCCTCGTTTTGAATGTTTTGTCTTCCAACAGAATAGCGGTGGTTCCCGTCAGCATTTTGAAGGTGTACGGTAGACGAAATTAGACCGCGTGCACCGTTACCGTGCTCCATGATATCAATTTCTCCACATGCTGGCCAACTTACTTGATCAATGTTTTTACCCAGTAACCACAATGCTGGCCAAGTTCCTTGACCAACAGGAAGTTTTGCACGAATTTCTACACGACCATACTGGAACTCGAAACGGTTTTTTGTTATTAAACGCGCAGATGTGAAATCTTTATTTTCATAGTTTTCACGTTTCGCTGTGATTTTTAATGTTCCGTTTTGAACGCGCGCATTGTCAATTCGATTGGTGTAATATTGTTGCTCGTTATTTCCCCATCCGCAAAGGTCAGGGCAGCCATCTCCAATTTCATACTGCCAAATTGTACTGTTTAGTGCAGTACCGTCAAATTCTTCTTGCCAAACCAAGGTGCTAAAATCACCTGTTGGGCAGACTCCAGTTTCTATACCAACAAATCGACAATTGGTATCAAGATCTGCTCCGTCATCATCGCCTCCACCGCCGCATGCAACGAATAGAAGCCCAATCAATAAGTACTTAAGATTCTTCATGTTATAAAACAACCCTCCTTTATGGTGAAAGGAGGGTTGATAATTTAGTTTAATTTATTGGTCACCTAAGGTGAAGTCATCAAAATAAGCTGTAACAGCTTCATAATTGTTCTCTCCATTGAATTGAACAATCATTCGATTGAAGTTTGTTGCGGCAGACTGTCCGCTAAAGTCAAACACCAATTCTTGCCAAGTATCATATTGGTAGGGTTGAATAACTTCTACTTGTGTTTCCCATGGAGCAGCGAGGTTACCATCTTGAAGCTTTAATGCCAACTGTGCAGGTGCTGTGTGGGCTGTAGCTGGTGTTGGTACATATACTTTAACGCGAACAATATTTCTAGTGCTTAAATCATAATTACTGTTGTTGTTAAAGATCATGTGTGCATACTGCGCAGATCCGGTGTCTTCATACTGACCAACATTAGCTGAGGTGTTAATACCAGAAGCATTTGGGTTAGCAACAGTGCTAAAGTTTACGCCCATTCCAGCATCATTAACACCTGTGGTAGAAGAATCCCATGTAATGTTTCCATTTCCTTCGAAATCATCTGTTTTTACTTCAGCTGATGAAGTGTCTCCTGAAGAACTATCGTCAGACGAGTCAGAGCTATCAGAAGAATCACCACTTGAGTCACCACCTGTTGGTGTTCCGCCCACAGGATCAGAGTTATCGTCATTCATGATAACATCGTCAATATAAGCGACAACTCCTTCGTAGTTGTTTTCTCCGTTAAATTGGAAAAGCACACGTGTAAAGTTGGTTGCAGCAGCTTGATCGCTAAAATCAAAGACGAGTTCTTGCCACACGTCATAAACGTAAGGTTTAATAATCTCTACTTGTGTTTCCCAAGGAGCAGATGAGGTTCCGTCTTGAAGTTTTAAAGACAATTGTCTTGGTTCGTTGTGTGCGGTATCAGGAGTTGGTACATACACTTTAACACGCACTATGTTGTTTGTAGATAAATCGAACACACCGCCATTGTTGAATATCATGTGAGCGTATTGTGCAGCACCATAATCATCATATCTCCCTACAGTTGCAGAGGTATTTATTCCTGTTTGGAAAGGATTTGCAAATGGAGCAAAGTTCACGCCCATTCCTTCATCACTTACACCACTGCTGGCAGAATCCCAAGTGATGTTTCCAGTTCCTTCAAAGTCATCTGAACGTACAGTTGATACGGTAGGACAACCGTTTGTATCAGCAGTCCCAGCATCGTTTGGACAAGCATCAACGGTATCAATTACGGTGTCACCATCAGAATCTGGGATAGCAACGCCATCAGCACCACCTGCTATATTGTCTACATAGTAGGTGCCAGTTGTTTCTGTACCGAAACCGATAAAGAGCACTAATTTTTGGTACGAATCTAAAGAAGCCAAGCCTTGTTCTTGTGGATGTCCAACGCCATAAGGATAACTATTTCTACGGTCTGAAGCAAAGTTGAACGATAGTGTCTGCCATCCTGCTCCAATAACTTGTTTTTCAACTTCTACATCTACAATCTCACTACTGTCTGCGAGTGGCCCTTCTAGTTTAGCCAATACTTGTACTGATGTATCGTTTTCTTGATAAAAATCGAATGAAATGGTTTGTTTTCCCGCTTGTGTCATGTCAATAGCATTTCTTGGGAAGAATATAACAGCTTCATACGCTTGACCAGCAGCAACTACTTGGGCAGCGTTTGCTGATGTGTTCCCTGTTGTGCTAGGATTAGGAGTTACATTAAATGACATCCCATCTCCAACACGAACAAAAAATTCTCCACTGCTTTCAAATCCTGCCATTAAACGCGGAGGATCATAGGAAACGCTGTGCGATTTTGTCAATTCAACATCGTCTGCACCATTGGTGTTTGAAGCTACTACACGAATTAAGTAGCTCGCTGATGCTGCAGGATAGGTATGTGAAACAGCATCACCAGAAGTGCTGGTAAAGGTGTTCGCATCTCCATTCGAATCAAAATAAATTTTAAATGTCTCAGCACCGTTTGCTGATGGTGTAACGCTTACACTCAAAGGATCATCTCCAACTGTAATTGTAAAATCAAGATTGGTGATGGCTGGGGGCGCATCATCTTTACTACAATTAATCATGATGAATGCCATCATCATTAAACTGCCTAATTTCAATAAGTTTTTCATTGTTAGTGTTTGTTATTTGGCTCAATATTAGTCAAAAATCCTTTGTATTCCCAAAAACAAAACTATACAAAAAACATACAGTTGCTTTTAGGTCTATTTTATTATGTAGAAGGAGAAAGTTTTTTGAAAAGAGTATAAACAGCAATTAAACAGACAAATAGAGAATTAATTAAAAAGTTATTGTAGTAGTAAAAAAGGAAATAAAATCATTTTAGAAGGTCATAATATACTCTACAATTCCCTGACTTCGTTCAAGGTTCATTTTTTTGCGCAAACGGTATCTTTTAATTTCCACACTATGCACAGAAATGTTTAACAATGGTGCAATTTCTTTTGATGAGAGGTTTAATCTCAAGTAGGCGCATAATTTTAAGTCGTTTTTTGTCAATGAGGGGTGCTCGGCTTTTAATTTTCTAAAGAGCCCTTGGTCGGTATTATCAAACGCTTTTTTAAAGTATTCCCAATCGTCGTTGTTTTTGAGTTTTGTATTAATGCTTTTGACAATTTTATTGACGGTCTTCTTTTCTTTGACGTTTTCGAGTTCTTTTTTGATCGTATTTAAAAATTCATTTTGTTTTAACGTACTCATTGTAGCAACAGCTAGCTCTCTACTTTTTCCTTCAATATCTTTTTTAAGTTGCTCATTGCGTAGCCGGATAAATTCTTTTTGGGTTTCTAACGCCTGAATTTCTAAACGCCGGTCATTTTCCTTTTTCAACGCTACCCGTTGACGCTTTAATTTTCTTCTGTAATAGGTGTTGTAAGCAAAAAGCAATAGAAGCAAAAGAACTGCATAAACACTTATGGCGATTCTATTGAGGTACCACGGAGCTGCAATATTGATGGCGGGTGCATTTACAGCTGAGGAGATTATATTTTCATTTCTCGACCTTACTTTAAATTGGTAAGTTCCCGGAGAAAGATTTGAATAATTTACGCTTGTATTTTCATTCCATTCACTCCACTTAGTGTCTTCACCAACCAATTGATATTGGTAGAAGGTTTTACCATAACGATTGTAGTCAAAGTTGGTAAATTGATAATTCAAATTGTTATAGTTATTGGCCAATGTTGATTCTCCACTAAGACTCAATGGTTCAATACTGTTTTTATTATCAGCACGAATGGCTGTTATTTTAACCGATGAAACATCTTTTTTTGTGTTTTTGAGATTAACGGTTAAATAGCCGCGACTACTTCCAATTAAATAGGTAAGCTCTCCTATGCGATTAATGTTTTCAAAACCGGAAACATTTTTTCGATCTCCTTCATTCAGTGAAAAGTTCTTTATGTTTAGGTTGTTTTTGGTGCCAATTAGGGTATATAAACTGTTTTTGGCAAGCACCCAAAGCTGACCATCACCATCATCAATTAGTTTCCCTTCAACAAAGTCTTTTTCATTACTAATTCTTGAAAAGAAATCACTAGGTTCAAAAGTTTCTTTTTCATTGTTGAATGAAAACAATTGACTTTTTGCTTTGTAATAGAGTTGATCATTAAATTTTACTAGGCTAGAATTACAACTTTTACAACTTGCGTCATCAATTTTTATTTGCGTTGCTTTCTCATAGTTCTCATCCAATTCAATTAAGAATACTCCCTTGTACTCATGGTTTACAACAATTGTGTTGTGGTCCAAAAATTCAAAAAAGCGAGAGGATATATCAAAACCCTCTAGTTTAGTCCTATCGCGCCATACTCCGTTAATTTTTTCAATGGTATTTATTCCAGTATAATTCCCAGTAAAAATTAGGTTAGAATTGCTGGGGTGTTGTTTGAATCTCCACGCCCCTCTTTTATCTGATATTAAACGGGCCTTTATCCCTTCTATCTGAAATGTTCCTCTGTCATGGCCACAAAAAAGGGCGTCACCAATTTTGGTGAGGTTCCACACCTGACCTTGGGTGTTGTCTATTAACTGAAACCCTTTTTCTTTTTGACGGTTTTTAACAAACAAACCTTGGTTTGTACCCAAGTACAAAAGATCTCCTTTTATTGCAGAGGTGTAGACAGATCCTATTTGACCATTCACATCAACATATTCTTTAAATGCTGAAGCACTATTGACTAGATTAATGCCATTGTCAAGTCCTAGCCAAAGATTGTTTTTTTGGTCCTCATAGAGGGAAAGAACGGTGTTGTTTGAGAGGCCTTTTTCTTGATTTAGTATATCGATTAAGGTGCCATTTTTTGAGAGTATAAGCAATCCTTTTCCAACAGTGCCAAGTGCAAATTGCTCATTTTGAAGTTGTACTGCCGCATAAATCACAAAACGATCTTTTAGCAATTCATTTGTCTTTTTCCACGGTTTAATACCACGCTCAAAAGAAAATTGGTAGAATCCTTTTTCTTGTGTAATGATTAATAAATCGTTTTGAAGCTTGATAATATTAACCAAGTTATTTTGCTGAAACAGCGGGTGTTTTGAGACAAGAACAGCCTTATCGTTAGTTATTTTATAGAGCCCTTGGTTAAGTACTTGAAAATATATTTCAGTGTCAATGGCAAATGATTTGACTAAGGTGTTTTCAAAAGAAAAGGAGGTGAACTTTTGTTCGTCAGGTGCTACAAGTAGAATACGGTTAAGGGATTGAAACAGAATTTTCTCCTCAAAGGGGATAATATTCCAGAATTGTTCATCTTCTAGAAGATCGATGTTGAGTTCCTCGCTTAATGAGGTATAGTGTAATTCATCGGCATCATTTTTCTCCCAGTAACCAAAGTCCATGTAACTGCTGCTGTAGATGCGTTGATTGACTGATTTCACTGAACGCACAATGGAATTGTCTTCTGCGGGATGAAGACGCCATTGTGCACCATTATAGCTTGCAAGTCCTTGATTGTTGGCAAAAAACACTGTACCATCTTCGTGCTGATCAATCATCCAGTTTTGGTTCCCAGTTCTAGTTTGTTTTGGGGTAAAAACTTGTATGGGGGAGGTTTCTTGTCCAAAAATTTCTTCTGGCAAACAGCAGCAAAACCAAATTCCAATAAATAGCTTTAAAGCGGTCTTCATCCCAACTAAGATAGCGTTATTCAAATATCTTGAATTTATAGGGATCTTGGCTAGGGAAAAGAAATATTTTAATTGCTAACGCTCTTGCAACAATTCCTTTAAAACATCTCGGGCAGTCATAAATTTAATTTTATGAACAGCATCTTTTACCTGGTTGTTGGCGATTCTTTCTTCGAGCTGTTTTATTGCGGCTGAAATAGGTGTGTTTTCATTCATAATTTAAAATTTCATGGGGACATCAATTAATAATATACGGCTGTTTTCTTCTGCAAATAGTTCAAACGAAGGGGTGTCCCAAACGCCAAGGGCATCGCGTTTTTCTAGTTTCTGACCGCTAATGCTGGCACTTCCTTCAATTACAAATACATAAACTCCATTTCCTTCTGCCCCAACTGAATAATTGTTTGTGGTAGACTGCGTGAAGTCTCCTATTTGCATCCAAGTTTTTTGGTAAATCCACGACCCTTCATCGTTTGCATTAGGCGAAATTATTTGATAAAACGCATTCTCTTTTTTTAAGTCTCTAATCGAGATTTGGTCGTAGCGAGGTGTTACATTTTGTTGATCGGGAAAAATCCACAGTTGGAGTAACTCAACTTGTTTGTCATCGCGTTTGTTGTGTTCACTGTGGTAGATCCCTGTTCCTGCGCTAATGACTTGAATGTCTCCTTCGCAAATGACTGCAGAGTGCCCCATGCTATCTTCGTGGGTTAAATCGCCAACCAAAGGAATGGTTATGATCTCCATGTTGTCGTGGGGGTGGGTTCCAAAACCGCGACTGGGGGCTATGTAGTCGTCGTTTAGCACACGAAGTGCACCAAAATGGACTCTATTGGGATTGTGCCAGTTGGCAAAACTAAACGAATGATTGGCAACTAACCAACCGTGATTTTGATGTCCGCGGCTGTTTGCAGGGTGATATACTGTTTTCATAGCTAATTGTTGTAGGTACAAATGTATGAGATATTTGTTTTTGAATAACTGTACCCAATTGTTTTTTCTTATGCCTTATCTTTTTCTTTGATTTGGCGTTGAAGTTCCTCGTTTTTTTTGTCGATTACCCGTTTAAGCTCTTTAACATAGGCTTCGTCTTTTTCTCGTTGCGCTACTTCTTTTTTTGCATCTCTAGTCATGCTGCGATAATCTTTGAGGATATTCGAAATTAAAGCCATTAATACAACAGCTCCTGCACAAATAACTAATATTTCTTCTGTTTCTGTCAGAACCATGATTTATTTTTCAGGGTAGCTTAAGCCATGTCCAAAGGGGTAGAGCGGGTTTTCAGAATCATAGGGTACGTCTTCCATTTGTTTTTCAACAGCATCTTTACTACGCGGAAGTTCAATGGGAAGCTTCCCCATGGGTTGTTTTTCGCCAAAAAGTAATTCTGCCAACACTTTATCGGTGGCCCCAAACTCTACGAGCAAAGCTTGAGAGTGTTTTTCTAATGGGGTTAATATGGCTCCTCGTTCTAGATTCACAAGGCTAACGACTGGTTTTTTTTCAGCATACGCAGCAATGGGTGCTATTTCTTCTGGCGTAAAGTAAAGTCTTCCTTGATGAAAAAACTGTTCTAAGAGGTATTGGCTCCTTGGGTCAAATGGGGTTTGACGTTTCACCAACACAACATCAGCTTCTTCTATGTTGTCTACTACTGTACCATGGGGTTCAAACACTTCACCATTGGTGAACCCATCTAAAAAGACTTTTGTGTTTTTTGCCAAAGGCAGTATAGATTCATTTTTTAAAAGTACAGTAGACTTCGCTTGCGCCAGCTCTGCAAGTTTTTGTTTTTCTTTAGTTGTGGTAATGTCAAGGGCTTTTTCTTCATCAACATAAGGATGCTCAAATAAACCCAAGGTAAATTTATCGCGCAATAGTCGTTTTACTGAACGATCAATGCGTGCTTCGCTTAGTTTTCCTTCTTTGACTAGTTCAATGATTTGATTTGGGCTGCTTTCTCCCCCAAATTGATCGCAACCTGCGTCTAATACTTTTAAAACACGTTCTTTAGGGCTCAAGTTTTCTACACCCCACGCTCGAGCAACGTCCATTCCCGTAGCGTTGATGATATTCCAGTCGGTACAAATCACCCCTTTAAATTTTAAAGAATCCCGCAGTAGTGTTGTAATTATTTGTTTGTTAAAACCGAAAGCAACATTTTCATCTGTCTGATCAACCGGAATACCGTAGTACGGCATTATTTGACCTGTGTTTGCGGGGAACGCTCCTTCTGTAAACGGACGAACATGATAGTCAAAATTGTTTCCTGGATAGACTTGTTCTGCTCCGTAGGGAAAATGTGCATCTTCTCCATCTTTTTGTGGTCCACCGCCACTAAAGTGCTTGGTCATACAAATCACACTTTCCTTGGTTAAGGTGTCGCCTTGAAATCCTTTTACATAGGCATAGGTCATTTTTGCTGAAAGCTCGGCATCTTCACCAAAGGTTCCGTTGGAGCGGCCCCATCGGGGTTCTGTTGCCAAATCAGCCATTGGGTGCAATGCTAATCGAATGCCAGTGGCTTTGTAGTCTTCAGCCGCTATTTTTCCAAATTCTCGTACTAATGCAGTATCACGTGTCGCTGCTAAACCTAATGAAGAAGGCCATTGGCTAAATTTTGGGGTATAAATAGCTGCTCCAGGATTACGTTCACTTCCATGCCTTGGGTCGGTAGCAATGGTTACGGGAATCCCTAGACGTCCACGTTCTGCTTTTTCCTGTAGGCGGTTATTAAAACGGGCCAATACATCTGGCGTATAACTGTTAATGATATTGAAATGGTTCATTTTCTTATCTATTATAAGTGTAGCATTGTCATCTAAAATGCTGTAAAACAACCAATTCATTGGGTCAAGTTGAAGGGGTGGCAAATCAAGGTGTTCTCCTTGTTGTGTCATACCGATCATGGTTATAAACATCAAGCCTGCTTTTTCTTCTAAGTTCATTTGGCTTAAAAGGTCTTCAACTCTTGTTTCCACTGGATTCCTAAAATCCTCATAGGGATCTACTTTACCGTTTTTATTTAAATCTTTAAATGCTTGACCGTTTAACGTAATTATTGGGGCTTTTTCCCCTAGTAATCTGTATTTTTCTTTTACGGTATTTGCTTTTTTGATGTATAGACCAACACCCACAAGAAAGGCGAGCATGATTAAAGCGATTATTCCGATAAATAATTTTTTAAAAAAGCGCATCATTGTTTTTTTGTTTTGTAGTGAATTAGTCCAAAAAGCATAAGGAATACTATTCCTGCATAGAGAAAGGGTTTGTCAATAAAACTTAGCATGGAGTGTAAGTAGTAAACCTCAAAAAAACAAATCAAGGCCAACAACAGCACAAAGAATTTTAAATATTTCATATTCGAAAATAAGGGTTTTAAAATAATTTAAGCCGAAGTTAATTTTGATGTTTATATAGTTATGGCGTTAGCCAACACCGCTGCACTATAGAACTACTACTTGGCAACGACAAACGCAACCGCAAATGCATTATTCTTTTTCTTACTTTTAGCAAAAAAATAAGATGAATTTACTTTTTGTTGCACTACTATTTTTCACCCAACCCACAACTGTAGAAGGGACTTGGGTAAATATTGATGATGAAACTGGCGTAGAAAAGTCAGAGATTGTTCTGTATGTTGAAGCGGGAAAACTTTATGGTAGAATTGAACGTTTGCTGCTGCCAGAAGACCAAGGAAAGGTTTGTGAAAAATGCCCAGGCAAAGATAAGAACCAACCCATAGAGGGCTTGGTCATTGTAAATGGTTTACGCCAAGAAGGGAATGTTTGGACTGATGGCGAAATCATGGATCCTGCAAATGGTAAGTCCTATGACTGCACCATTAAATTAGACGACGATAATACCTTAAACGTACGCGGCTATTTAGGGTTCTCTTTTCTAGGAAGAACTCAGGTTTGGAAACGCAAGTCTTAGCGCACCACCTATTTATCAGCGGAGTTCATTTTGCGCAGCAGTTAATCACGAAAGAGCTTATAAAAATTAAAAGAATACTTTTTTATTGCGCTGATGTAGTTGTTGTTACAACAGGCGTATATTAAAGGTTACGCTTCCCTTATAAACAACTGTTAATAAATTTAGACTACACAGTTTTTTTGTTTGCCAACATGTTGTATATTTGCAGCAGTTACCGTTAATGCTTTGTAAAAAGTCTTAAAAATCTTTAACCCTCGTTCGCGAGGGTTTTTTCTTTTTGTAGCTAGAAAAATCAATCACAAAAAATTAAACATTTTTTTCCTCAAACTATTTGATGTTTGCTTAGAATACTTATATTTGCAAACAAATGTTAATCTAATTTTTTAAAAGCATTATTAATTTTAATTTAATTTTATCAAAAATGAAAAAAGGTTTATTAAGTCTTTTGGCGCTTGCACTAACGGTTGTTGGGTGCCAGAATTATGATGATCAGTTTGCTGAACTGACTTCACTAATTGAAGATTTGCAAACTGAGGTTGAAGGCATTCCTGATGTTTCTCAATCAATTGCGACTCTTCAATCTACTGTTGCTGCTATTTCATCTGCAGTAACTAGTGGAAA
>WTJU01000074.1 GCA_011526285.1 Candidatus Arcticimaribacter sp. | reverse complement strand
CCAATAAATCCAGCTCCACCAATTACTAGGATATTTGCGTTTTCTATTTTCATATGTTTTTATTTCTGATTTGACTTACAATTTCTATCGCATTTTTGGCATCTGCTAGCCCGTAGCCTTTTCCTTCTAAGATCTCTCTGTAGCTAACGGTATGTAAATCTGTAAAGCCTTTGCTAAATTCAATTTCTTCGCCTTCAATAGAAAGTGTTCTATAAGTTGCTATTCCTTTGCTTTTAACACTTTCGGGTAAATTTTCAGCATTAATGCTTAAATACCAGTTTACTTTAGCGCGTTCTAGAACGAGTGTCCCTGCGTTAGTGTCGTGTGATTTTTCGTTTACTGTAAAATCTTGCATTGGACCAAATATCCACTGGAGCATATCGAAAAAATGAACCCCAATGTTTGAAGCAATCCCTCCTGATTTTGATTCGTCTCCTTTCCAAGAAGTGTAGTACCAGTTTCCACGTGAAGTGATGTAGGTAAGGTCAATATCATATACTTTGTCTTTTGATCCGTTATCTATTTTTGATTTTAAATCTAAAATGGCGTTGTGGTGGCGAAGCTGCAAGACGGTGTTTACTTTGTTATCGTAGTCTTTTTCAAGATCAATTAGTGCATCAACATTCCATGGGTTTAATACCAATGGTTTTTCGCAAATTACATCTGCGCCAATTCTTAATCCATAACGTATGTGTGAATCATGCAAATAGTTAGGAGAACATATGCTAACGTAATCGATTGTTGTACCCTCTCGTTTTAATTTTTCTATGTGCCGATCAAAACGCTCAAATTCAGTAAAAAAATGGGCCTTTGGAAAATAGGAATCAATGATTCCAACCCCGTCATAGGGGTCATAGGCAGCAATTAGATTATTTCCTGTTTCTTTAATGGCCATCATATGGCGTGGAGCAATGTAACCTGCAGCTCCAATTAGCACAAAGTTTTTCATAGTTTTTGTACTTGGTTATTGTCTAGCTTGTATTGTTCACTGCTTTCAGGACATACTGCTATATTATTTTCATCAAAATTCAATCGGTGACCCAGTTCGCTAATCCATCCTATTTGTTTTGCCGGGTTCCCAACAACAAGTGCGTAAGGAAGAACGGGTTTTGTAACCACAGCTCCTGCGCCAATAAAAGCATATGCCCCAATTGGATTCCCGCACACTATGGTTGAATTTGCTCCAATTGATGCTCCTTTACCTACTTGTGTTTTTTTGTACTCATTTCTTCTTACTACTGCTGATCTTGGATTAATTACGTTGGTAAAGACCATTGATGGGCCTAAAAAAACATCATCATCACAGACTACGCCTGTATAGATGGATACATTGTTTTGAACTTTTACATTTCTCCCTAAGATTACCTCTGGTGAAATGACCACATTTTGACCAATGTTGCAATTTTCGCCTATAATTGATCCTGGCATTATATGACTAAAGTGCCAAATCTTTGTGCCTGCTCCAATAGTACACCCTTGGTCAATTACAGCAGTCTCGTGATGGAAATAGTCTAGTTTACTCATAATTGAGTTCTTTATCTCTAGTAATTAAACCTGAACTGAAATTTGAAAGTCGCATTGCATAATTTATATACATCATGCGACAGGAGATTATTTACCTCTTTCATAGAGCGTAATATTTGGTTGATCTTTTACCGCTTTATTGGTGAGGTAAAAATTCACTTCTCTTTCAATCAAAGGTTTTATTTTGTCTTCTAATGAATCGATGTATTCAGTATTTAAATTTTTTCCTAGTAATACTATATCGATAATTCCGGTATCAAGTCCTTTGGCGTAATCGCCAATCAAGACAATCTTCTCTACCTCTCCCATGCGCTCAAGTACTCGGGTCACTATGTCTTCTAAACCAAGGTGTTTGTGAACTATCTTTCTGAGGATATCAAACATAGGATGATTAACATTGGCTTTATAACCAACCTTATTGTTGTCTTTGTATTTCTCTAGATAACCTGCTTCGGAAAGGTGATTGAGTTCTTTTCTTATTGAATTTGTTGATTCGTTGAACTCGCTAGCTAATCCATTCAAATACCCTCGGTTGGCCTGACTGATGAAGAATTTGATCAACAGGCGCAACCGAGTTTTAGAGGTAATGAGTTGATTAAGCACTATATTTAATTTTATCTAGTACCAAAAGTACTTATAATATTTCTATTTCAAGTACTTAAATTACTTTTTTTTAGTCTTAGGAGTTGCCTAGGCTATATAACTTTTCACTAAGGCCTTTTTCTATAAGGGATCTACCGTCTAATAGTGCATAATATTCTGGTGCATTATTTAGGAATGTTTTCCAGTCATAAGCAGCGAATTCATCCCATTCTGTTACTATTCCTGCCGCATCTGTCTGGGTTAATGCTGCATCAACACTGGTTTTAATTTGGAGCAAATCAAGTAATTCTTTTACTTGATCTTTTGTTTTCTTTTGCGCTTCAAAAAGCAGTTCCAAATCCATTTTCATACGCGCTGCTGTAACCATAGGGTCGTAGACCTGAACAATTATTCCTTTTTCTAAAAGTGCTGCTGTTACATAAATGGCAGCTGACTCGCGACTATCATTGGTATTCTTTTTAAACGCCCAACCTAAAATTGCTACAGCAGGTTGTTGAATTATCTCGGGAATGAAGGATAGAATTCTATGGGCAAAACGGTTCTTCTGGTAATTATTTATTTCAATGACCTGCAGCCAATAGTTAGCTACTTCATTAAGACCATAGGTTTGACATAGGTAAACTAAATTTAAAATGTCTTTTTGGAAACAACTCCCGCCAAAACCAACCGAAACGTTTAAGAACTTATTCCCAATCCTGTGATCCATGCCAATGGCTTTGGCTACTTCTTCTATGGAGGCCCCTGTTTCTTCACAAAGCGCAGATAAACTATTGATGGATGAAATTCGCTGCGCTAACATAGCATTTGAGGCCAATTTAGAGAGTTCAGAAGACCAAACGTTGGTTGTAATGATTTTATCTTCTGGAATCCATCGCTTGTAAATGGAAACGAGGGCATCTACTGCCACTTTTCCGCTTGGTGTGTCTTCTCCTCCAATTAAAACACGATCGGACTTATAGAGATCGGCTATAGCCGTTCCTTCTGCTAAGAACTCAGGATTCGATAAAACTTCAAAGGAAAATCCGCTTTTGTTGTCTTCTAATACCTCTTTGATCTTTTCAGCTGTGCGAACGGGTAAGGTCGATTTTTCAATGACAATCTTTGGTGCATTGGCAACTGCTGCAATTTTTTTTGCACAGGCTTCTACATGAGTTAAATCTGCCGCCATCCCTTTCCCCGGGCCTTTTGTTTTTGTTGGCGTGTTTACCGCCATAAAAATCATTTCAGCAGCTTTGATCCCATAATCAATATCTGTAGAAAAAAATAAATTCTTATTTCTAACCGCCGCAACAATTTCTTTTAAGCCGGGTTCATAAACGGGAAGTTGATCTAGGTCTGGGTGATTCCAAGCTGCTATGCGCTCTGCGCTTTGATCAACAACAATAATTTTAATTTCAGGGCATTGTTGTGCTATAACGGCCATGGTTGGCCCACCAACATAACCCGCACCAACACAACAAATGGTTGTAATTTTCATTAGTTATTTTGTGCAAGACAATACTTTTGAAACTCTTGCTGATACATGCGTTTTGGGTAGGTGTTTTTTAATTTTAAGAATATCGCACATGCCTCACCTTTTCTATCGGCCAAGAGTAATGATAGTCCTTTATAGCGCATGGCTTTTTCTAAAATATTGGCTTTTTTAGAAGTATTAGACAAATCTAAATAGCGTATCGCATTATCAAACTGTCTGGCTTCATAGTAGGCTAGCCCGGCATTTAATGAAAATGTACATTGTAAAGGATCTTTGTCAAATGCCTGGCTAAACAATTCGGCTGCTTTTAAATATTCTTTATTGTTATAAGCACTTGTTGCTTGCTTGTTTATTTCTTCTGCTTCTATCATTCGCTGTTGACCGTACGTCAAGATTCTGTATAAAGAAAAAATGGTTTCGTCTTCAGGGTATAACTGATAGGCAGTAGCGGCTTTTTCCATTGCATATGGATCGCCTAAACTTCTTGTTTGTGCTAAAGATCGAATATAAATGGTCCAGATTGTTTTGGTATTCCCTGCTAGTGATTGGACTAGATTAAAAGTCTTTTCAATTTCATTTATATCTTTTTTAATAACAAGCGTTTTCATATACATGTCGTAGTGTGGCATGTTGTTGGGCAAGCCTTCAAAGGCTCTTTTGGCATAGACATAGGCACTATCAACTTTACCCTCGTTAAATAAAAATTGTGCTTTTAAGTTTTCAGAAAAATAGATTTGCGGATTGTCTTTTGCCCCTTGGTCTATCATTTCATAGGCCTCTTCTCTATTCCCTTGAAGGTAATAATAACGCGCCTTCATTGTTTTTATGGGCATGGCTGTTTCAGTTAAATTGGGAAAATCATGAGAGATTTCATCCAACTGAGCTCTTGTCATATTATACCTTGCATTGTTAAACTCATAGAGCAATAGCCCTTGTTTTCTCAAAGAATTATATGAGATAATATGTACGGTTAGACCAGGGATTAATAGCAATAGAATTAGTCCTAGTACCAAACGGTGTTTTGTAATTTGATTGTTTTGCGGGACCTCTTCTTTTTTGTTTTGACTTAAGTAGAGCACTAAAACCAGACCGCAAAATATGGCCAGTGAAGACTGCATTAATGGACGTGCTACTGGAAAGTTTAGTCCAGCATCAATTCCATAAACAATTAAGGGGAGAAGAAGGAAAAAATACTTTATTTCTAATACGCCTTTTGCTTTGTACTTTTTATAAAGTAATAGGAATAGATATACTGTTAAACAGATAAATATACCTACATAAGCTATTCCGCCTAGTATCCCAGTTTCCGTAAAAACGTGAATGAAGTCATTATGCGCATGATAAGGTACCGTGTAACCATTAATATGCTCTTTCCCTTCAGAAATAGAGGCAATTTTCCAATTCCCAAGACCACTGGCTAGTATGGGGTTTTCAAGAACATAATCTAAGGCATCACTCCAATATTGAAAACGACCATTGGATGATTCTTCAGTAAAGGATATTCTCCCTACGGTATCTGTTATTGTTCCTCTATTAATATTGTTGGTAATAACAATATTCATGAATAGTGCTATAAAATAGGGTACAATTGTAAACCCTATATTTAATAGGCCTTGTTTTACCGTATATACTTGTTTGATGATTTGGTACACTTGGTAAATTAAGAAGAGTATAAAAACAATAATGGTACTCAATATTGCAGCTCTTGCTTCAATAAGAGATATCGCTAAAACACCCCCAAATAGCACAACAAGAATTAAAAGTCGGTTTAAGAGTCTTTTTGAGGTGTGTAATAAAAAGAGTGTGAAAGGTAATTTGAAAGCAATAGAGGCTGCTGTAATGTTTTTATTCCCAGCAAATCCTTTTGCATCCATTACTTTAAATCCTTCTTTACCTGAAAGGGTAATAAAAT
>WTJU01000134.1:11438-21073 GCA_011526285.1 Candidatus Arcticimaribacter sp. | reverse complement strand
CGTTCTGGATCAGAAAACCCAAAAGCCTGCTGGTGGCAGCTAGCACAGGAAACTGTGCCATTGGCACTCAACTTTTCATCATAAAACAAAACCCTTCCCAGTGTAGCCCCTGCATCTGTTATTAAATTATTTGCGGGAGTATTGTCAAAATCTACCGCTGCACGTTGAAATTGCGCTTGGGCTGAAAAAGCATTTTGTGTGTAGTGTGTAGGTAAAGGGATATTGGCGTAGTTATAAGGTGTTTCGGGTAAATTTAACCCAGAAAAAGGATCAACTGTTGGTGTAATATACTCCGCTTCGGTAGTTTTGGAGCAACTAGTAAACGCAATAAGGATAATGAGGAATAGAAATGGTCGCATAATTACTACTATACTAAATTAGACCTGATTTTCCAGAAATAGTTTTGTTTCGCTCTAGTTGCTTTTTCTACTCCTTACAAAAGCTTTATTGTAGCCTTTTTTTGTATTTTTAATGCAAATAAATCATGAAATATGAAGACCAAATTATGTTTGTTTTTGGGCGTGTTTGCAATCGTTTCTTCTGGTTGTGATGCGCAAGAAAACGGCCCTAAAATCGAACTCCCAAATAGTATTGATTACACCTATGAAATAGTTGCAGATAGCATTGATATCCCTTGGGGATTAACATTCCTCAATGAAAAAGCATTCTTGGTGACCGACAAAGCTGGGGTTCTCTATCATATTGAAAACGGTATAAAAACAGAAGTTGATGGCTTGCCACAAGTATATGTTAGAGGGCAAGGTGGTTTACTCGATATTGCTGTATCTCCTGACTATGCCACTACAGGTACGATTTATTTCACTACCAGCTCTCCCTTGGGAGAAGATAAAGGAGGGCATACTGCGCTGTACAGTACCCAACTCGAAAACAACACCCTTGTTAACACCAAACTGCTTTACAAAGGAGACTACAACACTAAAAAAGGACAACATTGGGGCTCTCGAATTTCTTTTGATGATGCTGGGCACCTCTACTTCTCCATTGGGGATAGAGGAAACCGTGAGGTTAATCCTCAAGACATCACACGGGATGGAGGAAAAATTTATCGCCTCAACCTAGACGGATCAATTCCTGCAGACAATCCTTTTGTGCATTTAGCCAATAGCAGAGCAGCAATTTATAGCTACGGTCATCGCAATCCGCAAGGAATGGTAACCCATCCCGAAACAGGAGAAATTTGGACCCATGAACACGGGCCGCGAGGGGGAGATGAGATTAACATCATCAAAGCGGGAAAAAACTATGGATGGCCAATTATTACCTATGGAATTAACTATAGCGGTACACCAATTACAGATATTACCCAAAAAGAAGGGCTTGAACAGCCCCTATACTATTGGTTGCCATCAATTGCACCCTCAGGTATGGCATTTGTAACATCAGACGTATACCCCAACTGGAAAGGTGATTTATTTGTTGGATCATTAAAATTTGAATACCTCGAGCGACTTAAAATTAAAAGCAATAAAGTGGTTAAGCGTGAAAAAATATTAGACAGTATTGGTCGTGTGCGCAATGTAGAAGAAGGTCCTGATGGTTTCCTTTATGTAGGTGTTGAAGGCAAGGGGATTCTTAAAATTGTACCAAAGTCATGAAGGTAATTTTTAGTTTTTTATTCTTGAGTTTTAGTAGTATTGCTATTCATTTATACCAACAAAAACCCTTGAACCAGAGTATTGCAGATGGGGAAGAAATCTATGCAGATTTTTGTTTACAATGCCATATGGACAATGGTCAGGGTGTCCCGGGTAGCTTTCCTCCACTCGCAAAATCTGATTACCTAAAGAACATAGATCAAAGTATTCATGCCATTAAATTTGGCCTAAAAGGCCCTATAACTGTAAATGGAAAAAGCTACAACAGTAATATGATTAGTCAGGGACTAGACGATGAAGAAATTGCAGACGTTATGAACTATATCTTACGCAGTTGGGGAAACAAAACTGATGTCATTATCACAGAAGATAAAGTAGCTGCTATACAAAAATAAAATGGCGAAAATCCCCCCCTTGCACGAACTCTTTAGCAAAAAAAACGCCTACGTGATTGCTTATTTCCTCATTGGAGGGCTGTTTTTGATTTGGATGCTGTTCCTAGATAGCCATTCTTGGTTGATTCACAATGAATTAAATGAAGAAATAAAACAATTAGAAGAACGAAAGACCGATTTAAAACAATCCATTCAAAAAGACAAAGCAACCATCAACCAACTCGAGAATATTGACAGCCTTGAAAAATTTGCAAGGGAAAATTACGGGCACAAAAGAGAAGATGAAACCATCTTCATAGTAGAAGATTAAATTTTTCTTCAACTAAAATATTCGTTAAATTGTTGAAAACACTAAATTAAAAGCCTTTAATTGACGTTGAATTAATCGTATTTTTAAGCACAAATCATACACATGGGTAAAGTCATCGCGATCGCCAACCAAAAAGGAGGTGTGGGAAAAACCACCACCGCTGTAAACCTAGCTTCTGCCCTAGCAGTTTTAGAAAAAAAAATCTTGCTAATTGATGCAGACCCCCAAGCGAATGCAACCTCTGGTCTTGGCGTAAATGTTGATGAAAAAAATGTAGGCACCTATGAATTGCTGGAGCATACTGCAGCAGTTGAAGAAACCATAATTAACACTTCGGTTCCCCATTTAGATTTAATCCCATCACATATTGATCTTGTTGCTATTGAAATTGAATTGGTAGATAAAAACCAACGTGAGTTTATGCTTAAAAAAGCATTAGAAAATGTTATCGATACGTATGACTTTATTCTAATAGACTGCGCACCTTCTTTAGGGCTAATTACCTTAAATGCACTTACAGCAGCCAACTCCGTTATAATCCCCATCCAATGTGAATATTTCGCTTTAGAGGGATTGGGTAAATTGCTGAATACCATTAAAAGTGTTCAAAAAATCCACAATGAGGCACTAGACATTGAAGGGCTTTTACTCACCATGTATGATGCCCGACTGCGTTTGTCTAACCAAGTTGTTGAAGAAGTGAAAAAACACTTTGACACCATGGTATTTAAAACCATAATTCAACGTAATATCCGCTTAAGTGAGGCACCTAGTTATGGTGAAAACATCATTGAATACGATGCAACAAGTAAAGGGGCGAAAAATTACTTAAGTTTGGCAGAAGAAGTATTAAAGAAAAACAGTTAACCCATGGCAAAGTCAGGTAAAAAACCCGCTTTGGGACGCGGACTCTCCGCTTTATTACAAGATCCCAACAACGATATTAAATCTGCTCAAGATAAAAACGCAGAAAAAGTTGTAGGGAATGTCATTGAATTATCTATCGATCAGATTGAAGTCAATCCGTTCCAACCTCGAACACAGTTCAATGAAGAAAGCATCAAAGAACTTGCTGGTTCAATACAAGAACTCGGTATTATCCAGCCCATAACAGTTCGTAAAATAGGATTCAATGCGTTTCAATTGGTTTCGGGTGAACGTCGTTTTCGCGCTGCGAAAATGATCGGCCTGGAAACTGTACCAGCCTATGTACGTATAGCCAATGACCAAGAGTCTTTAGAAATGGCTTTGGTTGAAAACATACAACGTCAAGACTTAGACCCCATAGAAATTGGCCTTTCCTACCAACGTCTCATTGATGAAATAAAATTAACCCAAGAACAATTGAGCCAACGCGTTGGAAAAAAACGCTCGACCATAGCCAACTACATGCGGCTGCTAAAACTCGATCCTATTGTACAGACGGGGATGCGAGACGGATTTTTATCCATGGGTCACGGACGTGCGCTCATTAATGTTGAAAACCGTGATGATCAACTTGAACTCTATCAAAAAGTAATAAAAGGAGATCTCAGTGTACGTAAAACCGAAGCTTTAGTAAAAGCTTTGAAGGCCCCAGCAAAAGAAAAAGAAGAAGTTCATACCCCTGCTTTTGTTGAAGAGGGAAAAGCTGACTTTGCTTCATTTTTTGGAAGTGAAGTAACCATAAGCTTCAATAAAGAAGGCAAAGGAGTGATTCACATCCCTTTTGAGTCGCAACAGGAATTTAGCCGTATGAAAAACCGTTTAAAGCGTGAGGACTAAATTTCTCCTACTTTTTCTTGTTCTTTTCTCACTACAAATGGCAGCACAAGATCGTGCGGCATTTGATAGTTTACCCAGAAAAATTCGAATAAAAAAAGACCCACTTACCCCCTCAAAAGCCGCTTTCTATTCTGCTGTTCTTCCCGGTTTAGGACAAATCCATACCCGTCGCTACTGGATTGTTCCATTCATTTACGGAGGATTGTCTACAGCAGGATATTTTTACATCAATCAAAACAAAGAAATGAAGCGTTACCGGAACGCCTATAAACAGCGAATACGCGGAGATTTTTCTGATGATTTTACTCGAAAAATCGCACAAAACAGTCAACTAATAGAGGGGATGAATTTCCACAAACGCAATCGTGACTTTGCTTTAATGTGGTTGGTAGGAGGTTATTTGTTAAATATCTTAGATGCCAATGTTGGGGCGCATTTGTTGCAATTCAACGTAGATCAAGATCTTTCGTTCAAACCCTATTTTAACCAAGATAATTTAATGGCCGACCCCAATGTGGGAATCGCCTTCCAACTAAATTTTTAACCATGAACATTGCATTACTCGGTTACGGTAGAATGGGTAAAGCCATTGAAAAGATTGCCCAAGACAGGGGGCATGAAATTGTTGCTATATATGACAAGGATGAAAAAAGAGGAGAACTAAGTGATGCCCAAGTGGCCATAAACTTTAGTGTTCCTACCGCTGCGGTTCAAAACCTAAAAGAAGCTTTTGATGCTGGCGTGGCTGTGGTTTGTGGGACTACGGGCTGGCTAGAACAACTGGACGAAATTCACGCCTATTGCAACAAAAAGAACAGCGGCTTCCTCTATGCCTCTAACTTTAGCGTGGGTGTTAATTTATTCTTTAAACTCAATGAACTTGCTGCCAAATTAATGAAAGGGCACGAAGATCAATATACCGCTCATCTAGAGGAAACTCATCATATTCACAAACTAGATGCACCTAGTGGAACTGCCATCACCTTAGCAGAAGGCATTGCAAAAGTAAATCCACACTATCCTTCATGGACAATGGATGAAGGTAAATCAGGATTAAAAATTTCTGCCTATCGTGAAGGAGAAGTACCGGGCACACACAGTGTAACGTACCATGCTAAAATCGATCAAATTAGCATTGAACACAAAGCACATTCTAGAGAAGGTTTTGCCTTGGGTGCCGTAATTGCAGCAGAGTGGTTAAACGGAAAAGAAGGAATCTTTTCAATGAGCGACGTTTTAAATTTATAATTTTATCCCATGACAATTTTTCAGTGGATTTTATTTTTCCTTGCACTTCAACTCATTCATTTTGGGGGAACCTGGCGTTTGTACCAAAAAGCAGGAAAACAAGCTTGGGAAGCTTTAATTCCTGTTTACAACGCAGTCATTTTAATGGACATCATCCGCCGCCCTCGCTGGTGGGTTATCCTGCTGTTCATACCAATCATCAACCTAATGATGTTCCCCGTTATTTGGGTAGAGACACTGCGAAGTTTTGGTAAAAACTCTTCCTTCGATACAGCCCTTGGCTTACTAACATTTGGCCTGTATACCTACAGCATTAATTACAACACTAACGTTAGCTACATTGAAAATAGAAGTTTAGTCCCTCGCACTTGGTTTGGTGAATGGATCAATGCACTTTTATTTGCCATTATAGCTGCGACCTTGGTACACAACTACTTCATTCAACCCTACATTATCCCAACGGGTTCATTAGAAAAAACACTACTAATTGGTGACTTCCTTTTTGTAAGTAAATTCCACTATGGGGCACGAACACCCATGACAGCAGTGGCATTTCCAATGGTACACGATACGTTGCCAATTGTAAAGTCAAAATCCTATTTAAACTTCCCACAACTCCCCTACTTCCGTTTGCCTGGTTTTAAATCAATAGAACGTAACGAAATTGTTGTGTTTAGCTGGCCTGCAGATACAGTTCGGCGCTTCTTTGTGAAAGAGAAAGGAGTTAGAAAGCCAATTGACAAAAAATCAAACTATGTGAAGCGTTGTGTTGGGCTTCCCGGAGACACCCTTTCAATTGTTGACGGATTTGTTCACATTAATGGGAAACAAAGCAATTTGCCAGAACGAGCTAAAACGCAATACACATTCTTTGCCTACAATGCTAAAGGCGTTTCTTCGCGTAAATTAAGAGAAGAAGGATTGCGTGATTTTGACCGTAAATACCGCATTGAAAACATCACACAAGAGACCTATAATGCCATTCTACCTTACATTCGTGGCCGACTAACCAATGATTTAGACAATTTTATCGTCTTAACACCTGCTGCTGGATTACCGCCTAAACTCATTGGGCAGTTACGCCTAAAAGTGAAAGAAATTATAGAAGCAAAGAAAGAACTAACCCTAACCATTAACGAGGCGAAGTCCATTGAAAAAAGAGGCTTGTTTGATAGCTTAGTGCGTAAAGTTAGTCGAGTAAAAACCCCGAACACCACATTCTTCCCAAACAGTTTACCCTTCAACTGGAACGAAGATAACTTTGGGCCAATTGTCTTACCCAAGGCAGGAAGCACAGTAAACCTCGATGTAAACAACCTTCCGCTTTACAAAAAAATAATACGTGAATATGAGGGCAACCGTTTAGAGCGAAATGGTGAAACCATTTTAATCAATGGTGAACCAAGCACGCAATACACTTTTCAACAAGATTATTATTGGATGATGGGAGACAACCGTCATCGTTCTGAAGACAGTCGCTATTGGGGCTTTGTACCAGAAAATCATATCGTTGGAAAACCTGTCTTGATTTGGTTTAGTATTGATGGGATTAACGACGGAATTCGAAATTGGAAGATTCGCTGGGACCGCATCATGACAACAGTAAAAGGGGAAGGTAAACCCATCTCATTCTTCCCGTATTTTGTTATTACTGTTGTCTTATGGCAAATCGTTAGTTTTATTCGCAAACGAAAAAAATCAGCAGCAGCTTAGTGCAGTTTATTCCCGCTTATTTTCCGTCCATACGCTACATGCAAGCATTAATACAAGCACCTTTGGCTGAAATAAACACGCAGTGTCATTATCAAAAACAAACCTATAGAAACCGTTGTGCTATTTATGGGGCTAACGGACGTTTAAATCTGACCGTGCCTATTCAGCACAGCAAGACCCATGCACATCAAATCGATGGTGAAGTGAAAATTATGTGGGAACAAGATTGGCAAAAACAACACTGGAAATCTTTAGAGTCGGCCTATCGCTCCTCCCCTTTTTTCGAATTCTATGAAGATGAGCTCCGGGAAGTATTCTTCCAACGACCTGAGTACTTGATGGAGTTTAACATGAGTTTGATTCATTGCTTAATGGAATGGTTGACGTTAGACAAAAAATTAAGTCTGGCGAGAGAATACAAAGCGTTTGATGAGAGAGAATTGCTCTTGATCCAAGCAAAGAATGAAACCTTTGAAGACCTACCGCGCTACAGTCAAGTATTTGAAAACAAACATGGGTTTCTATCCAATTTAAGTACACTAGATTTAATCTTTAATCACGGTCCACAAAGCATTAGCTACCTAGAGGAGTTGCATTAATCCCACCCATAGCGAGAAATCACCGGGAAGTGATCTGAATAGTCTTCTTTAATTACTTTGAATTCATTTACCTTGAACGTCGCTGGAGCAAAAATAAAATCTATGCGCAAAGGGAAAGATGAAAAGTAGAAGGTTTCGCCTAGCCCTTTACCTGCAGCCACAAAAGCGTCTTGCCGATTGTTTGACAAGCGTTTGTAGGCCTTAGAAAACTGGGTATTATTTAAATCTGTACAAATAATACTCGGGTTGGCATTCACGTTTTCTACCGCATCAAATTGATCAATTTGTGACAATTGTTTTCGAAAAACCTCATCAAACTTCACTTGTATCGCTTCAGAGTTTGGGTTGGTGAATAAGCTGTCTTTTGCATCTATTCTAAACGATTCGAAATGAAGATTATACACCCGAAAACGCTTTTGCCGGAAAATAAGGTCAACATAAGCACCACTATTTGTAGAGGCCTCAAAGTCAATATATCCTTGGTCTAATATTGGAAATTTAGAGTAGATCGCAAGGGGTGATTTACCCATACTTCGACTAGGTTGAATGTATTTATACTCATAAGCATCTAAACGAGGTGCGTTGCGCTTAGAATATTCTTGAAAACATATCACGTCGGGATTTTCTGCCTCTATAAGTGCTTCTATTTTGTTGGGGATGCTTGTATCATCTATCCATTCATACGCATTAAACAAACGCACATTATAGCTCATAACTGACAGTGTTGCACTACTCTTACGAATGGCTGTTTTTGGGAATTGGTACAATAAATTCCACTCGCTGTAGCCAATGAGAAAAGCTCCCATAAACAAAAGAAAGGGCCATTTCATTTTAAGTAACCAATAGGAGAACAGCAATAGGTTTACTAGCACAACCACTTGTACAAATAAATTCAAGATGGAAAAACCAAAAAACGAGGGGATACTACCCATCAGCATTAATTGAAACACCAAAGACAAAACATTGATAAAGACTAACAGCTGTTCGAAAAAATTTAATTTCATTGATCTCGATTTGGAGCGTATTACTTTTTCCCTGCTTTAAAAAGAACTGCTTTTTCTTCTTTTGTCAAACTATCGTAACCCGATGCGCTAATTTTATCTAAAATTCGATCTATCCTTTCTTGTTCACTTAAGTTGGTTTTAGCCTGCTTTTTCTTGGAAGAGCGATACACAGTCTTCATTTTTGGTTTGGACTGACCAAGGGAAGAAAGCGCTACCCAAATACGCTCAAAAGGACTCCCAATATCATTTCCTTTTTGCAATTGTGTGGCATACAAGTAACCCAACGCTGCTCCGCCAATATGTGCCAAATGGCCACCGGCATTCCCCGCAGGAATTTGAAGTACATCTAAAACCACAAGACCAATGCCAAAATACATCAGCTTTACATTAAAAAACAACAACCGTATTTCTTGGTAAGGCATGTAAGTACAACAAAAAATCAAAACAGCCATTACCCCTGCAGATGCGCCAACCATCGCCGGATATTGCCCTTCAAAAGCTGGGAATATGGCATAGGAAAGTAGAAATACCAATCCGCCTATTAAAATCCCCATAAAGTAAACGTTAATGAACCGTTGGGTAGAAAAAAGGTTTAAAAAGAACTGAGAAGCATAATACAACAACAACATATTCCACAAAATGTGGCCAATACTTCCGTGAAGAAATCCGTAGGTGACGAGGGTCCACGGTTGATAAATAAAGACAGATAAATCTGGGGAGAGATCAAAATAACTCCCTATTGGGAAAGAGGGGACTTGAAACAAAAAAAGTAAAGTCCGCACAAAAAAGGGAGCCACAAAACAAAGAATATTAATTACAATAAGCTTCTCTGCGATATTGAAGCGGCCAAAACGACTGCGTAATTGCTCCACCCTACTCATGCTAATTCCAACGGTTTTTATTGAATTGATTTCTTCGCCAATAAAACATCATTAAAAGACCCGTTAGCGCCCCGCCAATGTGTGCAAAGTGAGCTATTGGTCCAA
>WTJU01000134.1:3200-11338 GCA_011526285.1 Candidatus Arcticimaribacter sp. | reverse complement strand
AAGGCAATGGTGTCTATAATTTCAGTTAATGTTACTCCAGATGCGCTTAAGACATCTGTTACTGTGTGAAACTGAAAAGCGTAGACCAAGGTTTGGAGTGCTGCAGCACCTAGACCAGCAGAGAAGTAATAAAACAAGAACTTTTGGCGTCCCCACAATTGTTCCAATGGTGACCCAAACATCCACAGGCCTAACATATTGAACAAGATGTGGTTAAAACTCCCGTGCATGAACATATGGGTAATGGGTTGCCAAAGTTGAAAAGATGGGTTCAAATAAAAATGAAGTGCCATTAAATCGTTAAAGAAAGACCCCAGTAAGTTAGATGCAAAAAAGAAAATCCCATTGATAATCAACAGGTGTTTTACTGTCTCTGAAACTCCACGCATTAGTTAAATTTTTTTTCTAATTCTTCTTTATTCAAAGAAACGAAAATCTGTCGATTAAACGGTGAAAGCTGTGTTTCTTTACACGCAAACAAATCGTTAATGAGCTGTAGTTGTTCTTCTGTATGAAGCTCACTTCCACGCTTTATGGATAACGTTTTTGCGAGTGATTTTGCCAAAAGATCTGTTTGGCTAAAAGTATCTTTTGGAACTTCAGAGGCTAGACTTTCAAATAATTCTTCAAAAACGCGTAGTGCTTTATTTTCTGAACATACACTTGGTATACCCAATAGGCGTATGTTTTTACCCTCTTGATCGCCAAGGCTGAAACCTACTTCTTTCAAAAGAGGTGCAAAGGTAGAAAAGTGTGCTTGCTGCTGGGCCGAGAGTTCTAGTTCTATGGGAAACAACAGCTGTTGACTTGTAGATGATGAATGGGTAATGTTCGATAAAAACAATTCATACAACACCCGTTGGTGTGCTCGCTCTTGATCAATCAACAATAAAGCAGCCCCTGTTGCGCTCACTACATAGCGATTCATTAACTGAAAAACCTTTTGCCCTTTTTGTGATTCTACAGATGTAGCGTCATCAGACAGTAATTGTAGAGGTGCAGCAGCACTTTCTGTAGAACCTATCTCTTGGTACAAAGACTCCCACTGTGCACTGGCTTTAGAAGAAAATGCTTGGGTACTATTGCCACTAGAAAATGGATTAAAATTGCGATCAACCTCAATTTTTGGCGCTTTGGTTGACGCATCTTTTTGTTGGTATGGAACGTCTAAATTAGGATCACGGTCAAAATCTAAAGTAGGAGCAATTTGAAATAAGCCCAAGCTATGCTTTACTGCAGATCGCAAAATTGCATATAAACTCTGTTCATTTTCAAACTTTACTTCTGTTTTTGTTGGGTGAATGTTGATGTCTATTGTGTGGGGTTCTAACGAAAAGAAAAGGAAATACCCCGGGTAGGCTCCGTCAATCAACAGCCCTTCATAGGCGGTCATAATGGCGTGGTGTAGAAATGAGTTTTTCACAAAACGATCATTCACAAAAAAGAATTGCATTCCACGGGTGCGTTTTGCAGCCTCGGGTTTTAAAATATACCCTTGAATTCCAGACACTGTAGTTGTTTCCTCAACAGGCACCAACTTATCATCAATTTTTGACCCAAAAATATGCACCAAACGTTGTCGTAAATTCCCTACAGGAAGATCAAACAACTCCGTACCATTTTGCACCAGCGAAAACGATAGGTCAGGATGTGCAATAGCAACACGATGAAATTCATCGATAATATGACGTAATTCAACCGTATTTGATTTTAAAAAATTTCTACGTGCAGGAACATTGAAAAATAAATTACTAACCGCAATAGAAGTCCCAACAGGAGCCACAAGCAATTCTTGGGTTTTAACTTCGCCTCCTGCAATTTTTATTTTTGTTGCCAACTCATCGGCAGATCGTCGGGTGTGCATTTCAACCTGTGCCACTGCCGCAATAGAAGCCAATGCTTCCCCTCTAAAACCTTTGGTGTGCAATGCAAATAAATCGTCAGACGCTTTTATTTTAGAAGTAGCATGCCGCTCATAGGCCAAACGTGCATCAGTAGCGCTCATCCCGATACCGTTATCAACTACTTGAATCAGTTGTTTTCCAGCATCAGCAATAATCAACTGAATTTTTGTTGCCTTAGCATCAATAGCATTCTCGAGTAACTCCTTTACCACAGAGGCAGGACGTTGAACCACTTCCCCTGCCGCAATTTGATTGGCTACATGATCGGGAAGTAAAGCGATAATATCTTCCATAGATTACAATCGAAAAATACTCAAATCAAAGTCAATGATATAAAGAAAAATGAGGCACAATACCGCGATTATAATGAGTAAGGTAGGCGAAAAAGCACGATTTCCACGGTGACGGCTAGCCAAACGAGCTTCCTGCCATTTTTTGCCATAATCATTGGCGTTATACGTATCGCGGTACTTGTTAAAAGTCGAGTCAAAATCATATGGATTTTCAATCTCTTTTCCTTGATAGTAACGTGGGGTATAATTGTATCTGCGGTTGCGGTTGAGCTTAAAAAGATTGGACTTAAACATGCGTTTTCTTTTTTTCTAATGTACGCTTTTCTCAAAAAAGCACCCCAGAATTCAAAGGCGAAAATTTTAGGACTTCGCTAGGGCAACCATTTTGAGGGCAGTAACTGCTGCTTCAACCCCTTTATTCCCGTGTTGCCCGCCACTTCGATCTATTGCTTGTTGAAGTGTATTATCCGTTAAAACACAAAAAATTACAGGCGCATTAGCGCTTAAATTCAGTTGCACTATACCCTGTGTTACTCCTTGGCAAACAAAGTCAAAATGTTTTGTCTCTCCTTGAATTACACTTCCAATCACAATCACTGCATCTGCTCCTTTCTCAAGAGCTTTTTTGGCACCAAAAACAAGTTCAAAACTACCAGGTACGTTTGTACGAAGAATGTTGTCTTTTGAAACACCACAAGCCAACAATGCTTCTTCGGCACCTTGAAATAAATTCTCAGTAATTTGCTGGTTCCATTCTGCAACAACTACAGCTATCCTCAGTCCTTTTCCTGAAGGTACTTCCTCAGGATTAAAGGCAGATAGATTGGTATGGGCAGTGGCCATGTTTATTGATTTTCTAAACGACCAATTTGGATGTCAATCTGATTGGCTTCAGCAGAAGAAGCATACTCTTCTTTGATTCGCTTAAAGTACCCCAAAGCTTCACTGTTACGGTCTAATGACGCACCGATCAAGCCTGCTTTAAAAAGATATTTTGGCGTTGTAAAATCGTTGTCGCTCGCTTGAAACGCCTCTTTGTAGAACGACAAGGCCTTTTCGTCTTGCCCAAGTTGAGCATGTGCATCTCCTAAAGCACCCTTAGCCAAGGCCGATAATAAAACATCGTCAGAACTAAAGTCCTCAAGGTAGCTTATTGCCTCCTCATAGCGATTGGTGTTAAGGTAAGACATACCAGCGCTGTACTTCGCAAGTGCAGCAGCAGGAGTGCCATTATAGTTTTCAATAATATCTAAGAAACCATACTTACCATCTCCCCCGTTAATAGCACGGTCATAAAGTGCAGCGTTTTGTTCTCCATTCACCGCAAGGTTGAAATAGTACTGCGCTTGGTTTAATTCTGAAACTGCAGTTTCTTTATTGGGTGTAGCAACATAAGCGTCATAGGCTAAATAGCCCAATACAACCGCTGTAATCACACCAATTAAAGACAATATGGTGTTTTGATTACTCGCAACAAATTCTTCAGTTTTGGAAGCACCAACGTCAAGAGACTCAAAAACCTCTGCTGTTGTACTTTCCATTTCTTGCTCTTGAACTTCGGGTTTTGTTACCGATTTTTTTGCTCCGCGCTTCTTGTATGTGGCCATTTTGGTTTATTTAAAGAGCCCAAAAATAAACTTTTTATTCCAATCGTAAAAGCGAGTTCGGGTTTCTTATCTTAGCGCCGATGAAATTGAAGTGTCTTTCCTTAACCAATTACAAAAACATTAGTGCTGCGCAATACACTTTTGATGCGCGAATTAATTGTTTTATTGGCAAAAACGGGGTTGGGAAATCAAACATTCTAGATGCCATCTACCACCTTTGCTTTGGCAAAGGATACTTCAATCCGTCTGCAGTTCAAAACATCCAATTTGAGAAAGATTTCTTTATGCTCGATGGAGTTTTTGAAAAAGAAGAACGCGAGGAGCGTATTGTCTGTAGCCTTAAACGCGGAAGTAAAAAAACCATCAAACGAAATGGGAAGATTTACGAACGTATTTCAGACCATATCGGGTTTTTACCCTTGGTAATTATTTCACCAGCAGATCGCGATTTAATTGTAGAAGGGAGTGCCACCCGAAGAAAATTTATCGATGGCGTAATGGGACAGACAGACAAAGCCTATCTCAAAGATCTATTGGCCTACAACAAAATTATAGTTCAACGCAATGCCCTCTTAAAATATTTTGTGGCCAACCAAACCTTTGATGCTTCTACCCTAGAGATCTATGATCAACAATTGGTTCAACTCGGCACAAACATCCACAAAAAAAGAGTGGCTTTCTTAGCTACTTTCATCCCCATTGTAAAATCGCATTACAAAAGCATTTCTGAAAGTAACGAAGACATTGACATTAGCTACGAAAATATTCTACAAACCACTGATTTTGATACCCTTCTAAAAGAAAACCGCAACAAAGACAGAAGTGCGCAATTCACTACAGCGGGACCCCACAAAGAAGACCTAAATTTTCTTATACACAACCAACCAATTAAAAAGTTTGGCAGTCAAGGACAACAAAAATCTTTTTTAATTGCCCTTAAACTAGCGCAGTTCGATTTTATCAAAACACAAGCAGGTGTTCCTCCCATAGTGCTACTGGACGATGTTTTTGACAAACTCGATCAAGACAGAGTAGCATTGATTATGCAATTGGTAGAAAGCGATCACTTTGGACAAATTTTCCTTTCAGACACCCACCAAGAGCGAACATTAGCTGCACTAGAAACAACACAACTAAGCTATTCACTTTTTGAACTATAAGGGATTTTGTACTTTGGAACCATGAATATAAAGCACCTAATACTCTTCTTAATTTTATCCTTGGGTTTAGCACAATGCACCCAAGTCAAACAGCAAGATATAAGACGTATTGAAGGCTATTGGGAAATTGAATCCGTTCAGTCACATGGAGAAACATTTCAACCCAAAGGGGCTGCTCCTTCGGTAGATTATTATTTTTTCTCTACCGACACCTCAGGCATCAAAAAGAAACTAAGCCCGCGAATGATTGGACAATATGAAACCTCAGAAGATCAAGTTGCTTTTGTTATTCGAGAGGAAAAGGGTGCATTCGCATTACATTTTCAAACACCACTTGAAACGTGGAAAGAAGAAATAAAAGAGATATCAGCAGACCGATTAATTTTATTTCATAAAGACATGGAATACCACTACAAACGTCACAAAAAAATTGAGTTGTAATGGCGAATAAAAAAAGATCTTTCGAACCAAAACCATTGCAAGAAGTATTGCAGCAAATCACAGCGCAACGCAACCTAGCCAAAGGGCTAAATGAGGTGAAAGTAAAGCAAGCGTGGGAAATGACTGTGGGAAACAATGTGGCGCAATACACTGACGCTGTTCAACTGCGCGGAAAAACACTCTATGTACAGCTTACTTCTGCCCCTTTACGGGAAGAACTAAACTATGGAAAAGAAAAAATCCTAAAACACCTGAACGATGCTTTAGGATTTGAAGGTATTCAAAAAATAATTTTACGCTAGAAAATCTCGCGTTGCGAGAAATGGAAAGCCGATTCTATGGCTGCATTTTCATCGCTATCTGAACCGTGAACAGCATTCTCTCCCATGGAAGTTGCATAAAGTTTACGAATGGTTCCTTCAGACGCCTCTGCAGGATTAGTAGCACCAATTAGTGTTCTAAAATCGTTCACTGCATTTTCTTTCTCTAAAACCGCCGCAACAATGGGCCCACGTGTCATAAATGTAACCAATTCCCCAAAGAAAGGACGTTCACTGTGCACACTGTAAAAAGCCTCAGCATCACGAACGGTAAGCTGTGTTTTTTTCAATGCAACGATGCGAAATCCAGCTGCAGTAATTTTTTCTAAAATAGCGCCAATGTGTCCGTTTTCGACTGCATCTGGCTTAATCATAGTAAATGTTCTATTCGTTGTCATAGTCATATTTTGCGGCAAATGTAGTAAAATTTAAACCTACACATCTAGCAATGGTCAACAAATACACCGCAATCATTTTAATTCTCCTATGAAGATTGGTATCTTTGAAACGTTATGTTTAAAGAATTCACGCAGCAACTGTCCTCCCGCTTTGATTCCCCCCAGCAATGTGTCATTCTACCCCATAAAAATCCTGACGGTGATGCGTTGGGAAGCACCTTGGCGCTAGCTCATTTTTTAAAGAATAAAGGACACCAATGCCATGTAATCTCCCCCAACGAATACCCAACCTTTTTAAGTTGGCTTCCCGGGGAAGAAGCTATAATTTGCTTCACAAAAGAAGAAGAAAAAGCCATCGCGTTAATTGACAATGCATCTGTCATTTTTACCCTCGATTTTAATGCGCTAGGGCGCATTGCACCAATGGATGAATACATTAAAAAAAGTTCAGCCCTAAAGGTGATGATCGACCACCACGAAGCCCCACAAGACTATGCCCAGCTTCGCTATTCTAACCCAGCATTAGGATCCACCTGCGAAATGGTTTACAACGTTTTGAACGAATGGGATAAGGCTACAGTAAATAAAGACATTGGAACTTGCCTATACACCGGAATCATGACCGATTCGGGTTCTTTTCGCTTCCCATCTACCACCGCAACAACCCATAAAATTGTCGCTAGCTTACTAGAACTAGGCGTAAACCATGCAGAAATACATCAAAAAATATACGACAGCTATAGGTTTGAACGATTACAACTACTCGGTATATGCTTAAAAAACCTCAGACGCATCGAACCATTAAAGGCAGTCTACACCAGCTTAAGCCAGAATGAATTGAACCAATGTGACTTTAAGAAAGGAGATACAGAAGGTTTTGTTAATTATGGACTAAGTTTAGAGGGCATTAAACTGGCTGTGATTCTTATAGAAAACAAACAAGAAGGAATAATTAAAATGTCTTTCCGCTCTAAGGGTGATTTTGATGTAAACCAATTTGCCCGTAACTATTTTAATGGAGGTGGACACATTAACGCGGCCGGTGGTGCATCACATGAATCACTAGAAACAACGCGAAAAAAGCTAGAACAATCCATCTTAGATAACAGCAAGCACCTACAATGAAAAACCTATACTTACCCTTTTGCCTTCTCATTTTTTTAGCGGGCTGCAAAGAACCAGAAGCACGTAGACCCATTTACAGAAGCGACAATAGCGAAATTAGAACCTCAATTGATCGCAATAAAAAGATCAATGAGGTACAACAAGAATATTTCAAAAAAGTAATTCAAAAGGAAAGTAGCTTGAACTTTGTTTCTACACCAGCAGGCTATTGGAAAGCCATTCAGAAAACATCATCCACTAACTCCCCCCCAAAAGCAGGAGATCAAATCACCTTCAACTACAAAATACAAACCCTAGAAGGAACTATTCTTTATGATGAAATGGAATTGGGAACTGTTGATTATTTGGTCGATAAAGAAGAATTACTCCCCGCTTTGCGTTATGCTGTGAAAGATTTATCGCTGGGTGATATTGGTACATTTTTAATGCCTTCGTTTTTGTGTTATGGTTATCAGGGAGACGGTGAAAAAATTGGAATTAACCAACCCCTCCGTATCACCCTTCAACTAAATAGCATAAAAAGAGCCGAGAACAACAATGAATCAAAATAAACAAGTATTTTTAACCAACACATTAAATAATTTTCATGAAAAAAATTAGCCTATTTATCTTAAGCATGCTTTTAACCGTGGGGTGCGCCTCTCAATACCCCGATTTAGAAGACGGACTTTACGCAGATATACAAACCAACAAAGGATCTATAGTAGTATCACTAGCACACGATAAAACACCAATTACTGTCGCCAATTTTGTTTCTTTGGCCGAGGGTGAAAATGATTTTGTGAGCGCTCAATTTAAAGGCAAAAAATACTATGAAGGATTGATTTTTCATCGCGTTATTGCAGACTTTATGATTCAAGGTGGCGATCCAACCGCCTCTGGATCTGGCG
>WTJU01000134.1:0-3100 GCA_011526285.1 Candidatus Arcticimaribacter sp. | reverse complement strand
GTTATTGCAGACTTTATGATTCAAGGTGGCGATCCAACCGCCTCTGGATCTGGCGGTCCGGGGTACCGTTTTAACGATGAAATTACAGACCTAATTCACAGCGGTCCTGGCATACTCTCAATGGCCAACGCAGGGCCTAACACCAACGGAAGTCAGTTTTTCATTACCCACAAGGCCACCCCTTGGCTAGATGGAAAACACACTGTCTTTGGAGCAGTTGTTGAAGGACAAAACGTAGTTGATTCAATTGCGCAAAACGACACAATCCAAAAAGTTGTAATCATTAGAAGAGGGGCTGAAGCAAAAAAATTTGATGCACCAAAAGTATTCAGCGAATACTTTACAGGAATGGAGCAACGCAAAGCCGAAGAAGAAGAACGCCGTGAACTTGGAAAGCTTAGAACACTCGAAAAATTTGATGCGCAAAAAGCCAAGGCTACACAAACTACTTCTGGTTTGCAGTACCTCATTACAAAAGAAGGGAATGGCGAAGCGGTAACAACCACCAATAAAGCCATGACACACTATGCTGTTTACTTTGAAGATGGTACTTTGCTAGAGACATCAATGCTTTCTACTGCTGAAGAGTTAGGACGTGTAAATGAGCAACGTCGCCTAGCCGATGCCTACCAACCGCTACCTGCAGATGTTAGTCCAGATGCAGCAATGATTGCCGGATTTAAAGAAGGACTTCGTCTACTGAAAGTAGGAGATGAAGCCACGCTGTTCCTCCCCTACAGCATCGCTTACGGAGAAAAAGGAGGGCGTGGAATCCCAGCAAAAGCCAACCTTATTTTTGAAGTGAAGATTGTAAAGCTCTTTGAATAAAAAAACAAACAACTAGACTAAAACCCGCCCTTTGGTGGGTTTTTTTATGTTAGCCTTAATGCAAAAACAAAGGAAATATCTCATTTTTATCGCCTATCCCTTAACCATTTTACTTATCTGGTGGGCAAGGAAAAACCCAGAACAACTTGAATTATTCTACGGGAAAGGCTTCTACCAATTCTCTAAAACAATTCGAGATTGGGTGTTTGATTTACTTCCCTTTTCCTTTGGAGATTTGTTCTATACCTTTCTCTTTTTAGGGCTTTTTTTCTTGAGCGCATCGCTCGTTAAAAATTGGAAAAAAGGACTGTTCCATCTGTTCGCTTCCATAGGGATATTACTCCTTTGGTTTCATATTTCTTGGGGATTAAACTATTACCGTCCGAGTGTTTATGACGTTCAAAATATCAATTATACAGAAGATGAATTAATTGAAACATCAAAACGCTTGATAGAAGAAACCAACCAACTTCACGAAAAATTAAGCATAAACAAGAATGCAGCAGTTGTGATTCAAGCCACCACAAAAGAACTAATTGGTCAGCTCACAAAACCCTTAACTGAAACAACTTTTAACGCAACGGTAAAACAATCACTCTTTAGCACACCACTAAGTTATATGGGCTTTTCTGGTTACTTAAATCCATTTACCCTTGAGGCACAAATCAACAGCACACTACCTAAAATAAGTTTACCGATCACCATAGCGCATGAAATGGCACATCAAAATGGTATCGCAGCTGAAAATGATGCCAATTTTATGGGATTTAAACAGTGCTACACTCATACCGATAATCAAATTCGCTATGCCGCCTTACTTTTTGCCTACCAAAAATGCTATGGAGCACTCTATACCGTTCGCCCAGAAATGGCTGTAGAATTAAATTGTGATTTAAATCCGGGGATTTTAGAAAACTACAAAGAAATCTATACCTTTTGGTTAGACCATCAAAACCCCTTAGAGCCCTATTTTAAATCCTCTTATGACCGCTACCTTAAAGCAAACAACCAACGCGCTGGAATCCTTTCCTACGACCAAGTGGTGGGGCAAATCATTGGCTATTTCAAAGCAAAATAGAACGTTTAATTTTCACAAAATAATTCGTAGTTTGGTTGTATAAAAACAACCTATGAAACTAAGATTATTTCTCTTGGGCTTTGCGTTGTTTCTCAATGGATATAGTCAAGACTATTTCCCGAGCAACACCGGCGTCAAAAGCCCTCAGAACCATTACCAGGCCATTGTAAATGCCACCCTACACCTCAACCCAACAACCACTGTTGAAAACGGTACCTTGTTAGTTAAAGAAGGAAAAATTGTAGCGGTAGGACAAACAGTAAAACTTCCCAATAACACCGTCGTTCATGATGCAATGGGTAAACACCTCTACCCATCTTTTATTGAATTGCACTCAACCTTTGGTTTTCCCGCACAAAAAAAACGAAGCAGAAGAAGAAGCGTTCAATATACTGCTGATCGAGAAGGATACTATTGGAGCGATCACATAAGAAGTGAATACAACAGTATTGCAGATTACAGCTATAAAAAAGACGCAGCCGCCAATTACCGCAAAGCTGGTTTTGGGGTAGTGAGCACCCACCGTCCTGAGGGGATTCACCGTGGTACAGGAGTTTTAGTAGCACTAAACGATCAAGAAAACGATGCACAACGCTTAATTGATGATAAAGCTACTCAGCACTTGTCATTTGCCAAGAGTAGCCTATCCAATCAATACTACCCTGGTTCAATTATGGGAGCAATGGCGCTTTTAAGACAGTTCTTTCACGATGCGCGTTGGTATGCCAAAGGAGGAGCTAAAAACAAAGATCTTTCCATTGAAGCTTACAATCAGATAAAAAATCTCCCGGCTATATTTGAAGCCAACAACAAACTAGACGTAGCTAGAGCTGCAAAAATTGGACAAGAGTTCAATCAAAAATTCATTGTAACCGCAAACGGGCGTGAATACGAACACTTGCAAGCGCTAAAAGATTTTGATGCAACCCTACTTGTTCCTGTTGCTTTCCCAAAGGCTTTTGATGTGAGCGACCCTGTGAGTTCACAAAAAATAGCGCTTAGTGATTTACGCTATTGGAATCAAGCACCTGCCAATCCCGCTAAAGTTGCAGCAGCCGGCATTCCGTTTGCCCTAACAACAAAAGGACTAAAAAAGACAAACACCTTCTACGCACAGCTTAAGAAAGCAGTAGCTTACGGGTTAAGCGAACAAGATGCACTTGCTGCCTTAACCATTCGTCCTGCCAAACTCCT
>WTJU01000076.1 GCA_011526285.1 Candidatus Arcticimaribacter sp. | reverse complement strand
GCAGCAAAAGATGACCAAGGAAAAGCGTGTTGTACATTTGTTGGCGAGCAGGGGAGCGGTCACTTTGTGAAAATGATTCACAACGGAATCGAGTATGCCGAAATGCAGTTGATTGCCGAGTGTTATGCACTTTTAAAACATGCTCACTTTTCAAATGAACAAATTTCAGCGCTTTTTAATAGCTGGTGTGATGATGTTGGGAGTTACCTTCTGCAAATAAGCGCAAGAATTTTGCAGGTTAAAGAAAAAGGAGAATTTTTAATTGATCAAATTCTTGATAAAGCGGAAAACAAAGGAACAGGAAAATGGTCTACCGCTATCATTGCAAATTCTGGCCAAGCCGCTAGTCTAATTCCATCTGCACTTTTGGCACGTTACCTTTCTTTTTTTAAGGAGAAAAGGGAACTAGCAGCACAAACCTATGCCACTGCTGAGGAAAAAGTCACTGTTGATATTAATGCACTTAAAACAGCTTATCGTTTCAGTCGTATTGTTAACCATCATCAAGGCTTTGCTTTAATTGCAGAAGTTTCTAAGCAAGAAGGCTGGGGGATAGCTTTAAGTGAAGTTGCTCGAATTTGGACAGAGGGGTGTATAATTAAATCTGATTTGATGAAAGTCTTAGTTGATTATTTAACCGTTTCTGATGAACTGTTAATGCATCCCGAGATTATTAAGCGTATAAAAGAGGACCATCTTGCCGCTAAAGAAATTGTCGCTACTTTTCTTAACGCTCACGTACATGCCCCATGTATGATTGAGGCAGTGAACTATTTTCATGGGTACACCACCGCACGATCATCAGCCAACTTAATACAAGCACAACGCGACTATTTTGGTGCGCATACCTACCAAAAACTGAATGATTCTTCAGGAAAAAAATATCATAACCATTGGGAAAACAACCAATAAAAGTAAACGAGTAGTAAATTTAGTTAGTCTGCTGTGGCAAAACGATAGATTCGAACATAGTCAACTTCCATAATTTGTGTACCAAAATTAGTGGGTACATTTCCTCCAAGATTTCCACCAACCGCAATATTCATTAAGAGGTAGTGAGGGTTATCATAAGGATTGTTGGCATCGTTTGGTAATTCAATGAACACTTCATTGTCAAGCAATATTTGCATGACTTGCTCTGTCCATATAAGGGAATACAAATGATAGGCACCACTATTGTTGATATAGGTGGTTGTTCCTTGATTTACGTATGCGCCTGTTTGGGTATCCCCCCAGTGAAAATAGCCATAGGTTTGGTTTTTGTCCCAACCATTTTGTTCCATGATATCAATCTCACCACAAGCAGGCCAGCCTACACTGCCGTATTGGTTCCCGTAGTAATTTCCTGCTTCATTAATATTTGTTCCTAAGGTCCATATTGCGGGCCAAGTACCGCCGCCTTGAGGGAGTTTAGCGCGAACATCAACCCGTCCGTATTGAAAACTTCCTTTAGAATTCAGTCGAGCAGAGGTGTAGTTTTTTGTGCTGCCTTGCGTAGTGTAGTTTTGTTTTCGTGCTACTATTTTAAGGCTTCCATTATCTACATAGGTTGTTTGTTCGTTGTCTACATAGTGTTGAAGCTCACCATTGAACCAACTTCCACCGTTGGGAGCAAAGGTTTGATGGTACCATTTTGATGTATCTGGTCTTCCAGAATAGTCAAATTCGTCACTCCAAACAAGCACTAGGTTATCATATTCGGTAGCACTGTCAGCGTCATTCCCGTTAGATGCATCATTATTGCCATTATTGTCCTGAGCATCTGTTGACTGTCCATTGTCTCCGTAGAAATACAGATTGTCTATAAAGATATCGGCTGTACCGTAGGGTTCTAATGTTATTATGTATTGCGCAAGGTTTGCACGTGCCCCAAGGTTTTCAAAATCATCAAGTGCTAGGTCTACGCTCACCCACTGGCGTTGGCTAAGGTTATCTATGGTGATTTCATGCTCTGTATCGTCTTCTACTCCTACACCATTATAAACACCGTTAGCACCAAAGTCTACGAGTTTAAATTTAATTAGGGTTGCATTACTGGTCCAGTAGTCAAAATGTACATGTGTTTTAGCTGTAGTATTTATTGGCTCAGAGGTGGTTTCAATAGCAGCATATTCAACATTTTGATAGTGTAGGAGTTCATTTGAACTTAAGGTGATTACTTCTTGTGTGGCTTGAGACCATGGGGTTAGGTAGGTGTCAACAGTTCTAATGCTATAATGATCACTAAACAGCGCGATAACTTCTTCTTCTGCATGCGAAGGTTGTGGTGCAATTCCTTGTGGGGAAGTAATATTTACTGCACATCCATTGCTATCAACTTGTACATTGGTTGGAGTATTGGGACAGGTATCTAGTGTATCTATCACTCCGTCACCATCAGTATCTTGTGGGGTTTCTGTTTGCTCTACAAGAGGTTCTTCTGTAGGAAGCTCATTCTCTTCACTAGCAGTACATGCTAAGAGAAGACCACCAAACAATAAACTGCTTAATACTAAACTGACTTTTATTCTTGTGCTTATCATCTACTATTTATTGTGTTTTTAGCAGGTTTAATTTACCTAGTGTTTAGGCTGGATTTAAAATTAAGGATTTATTTCCTTGAGGTGTTTTTCTAAAAAGTAAAACCCTCCTTTTAAAAGGAGGGTTTATTAATCGAATTTGGTTTCTATTGGTCGCCTAATGTGAAATCATCAAAATAGGCAATGACACTTTCAAAATTGTCCTCTCCGTTAAATTGGACAATCATTCGATTAAAGTTTGTTGCAGCAGCTTGACCGCTGAAATCAAAGACTAATTCTTGCCAGGTGTCATACTGATAGGATTGAACAACTTCTATCTGTGTTAACCATGGCTCGCTTAGGTTACCGTCTTGTAATTTTAATGCCAGCTGTGCTGGGGCTGTATGTGCAGTTGCAGGGGTAGGTACATATACTTTAACACGAACAATGTTTCTTGAACTTAAATCGTAGTTCGATTGGTTGTTAAAAATCATATGTGCATATTGAGCGTCTCCGGTGTCTTCATAACGACCTACATTAGCTGAGGTATTGATGCCTGAAGCATTCGGATTTGCAACAGTTGAGAAATTCACTCCCATTCCCGCATCGTTTACTCCTGTGGTAGAAGAATCCCACGTGATATTTCCATTGCCTTCAAAATCATCTGATTTTACTGCCGCAGAACTATCTCCTGTAGATCCCCCACTATTTCCGCTACCAGAGGAATCTCCGCCTGAAGTAGAACCATCACTTGTTAAGGTAATATCATCAATATACCCAACCATGGTTTCATAGTTGTTTTCACCATTGAATTGAACAACAACTCGGTTGAAATCTGTAGCTGCTGCTTGAGCACTAAAATCAAAGACTAATTCTTGCCATGTGTCGTATTGGTAGGGTTGAATTACTTCAATTTGGCTTTCCCATGGGGCTGCTAGGTTACCGTTTTGCAACTTAAGTGCCAATTGTGCTGGTGCAGTATAGGGAGTAGAGGGTGTAGGTACATACACCTTCACTCTAAATACATTATTGGTGCTTAGGTTGAAGTTTGGAGACACATTAAAGTTCATGTTAGAATATTGTTCTCCTGTATCTTCATAACGCCCCACGTTAGCAGAGGTATTGATACCTGAGGCATCTGGGTTGGCAACGGTTGAGAAGTTAACCCCAAATCCAGCATCCATTTCTCCTGTTGTAGCAGAGTTCCAAGTAATGGTTCCATTGCCTTCAAAATCATCGGTTACACTAGATGAGCCATCACCAGTAGCGCTTCCACCTCCAGTGTTTGATCCTGAACCATCGCTGGTCATTACAAAGTCATCCATAAAGGCTACTACAGTTTCGTAGTTATTCTCTCCGTTAAACTGAACAACGATTCGGTTGAAGTTTGTGGCTCCAGACTGTGCGCCAAAGTCAAAGACTAATTCTTGCCAAGTATCGTATTGGTAGGGTTGTATAACTTCAACTTGCGAAGTCCAAGGTTCGCTTAATGAACCATCTTGCAACTTGAGCGCCAGTTGTGCTGGTGCAGTATGTGGCGTTGCAGGAGTAGGCACATATACTTTAACTCTAAATACGTTGTTTGTACTTAAATCAAAGTTTGGAGAAACATCAAAGTTCATGTTGGCATACTGTGCTCCAGTATCTTCATAGCGCCCAACATTAGCAGAGGTGTTAATTCCGCTGGAACTAGGATTGGCTACGGTGGTGAAGTTCACCCCAAAGCCTGCATCAAGGTTTCCAGAGGTAGCAGAGTTCCAGGTAATATTTCCATTTCCTTCAAAATCATCGTTTGGTAAAGATGAATCTGTGGTACCGGATGATGTTCCTGTTGTTCCAGTTGATGTTGCTGAAGATGTTCTAAAGGTATAAATACCAGAGTCACTTTGGTTTCCTTCAGCATCAATGGCTTCCACTCTCCAATAGTAAAGGGTACCGGGTTCTAAACTTGCTGTGATTTGCTGTGCAGCTTGTTGATAGTCGACAGTTTGTAGCAGCGTAGTGGCATCACTATTTGTGTCTACATAAACATTAATTGTTCTAAGGTCGTTGTCAACATCATTCACTGTCCAGCCCAAGTTTGTTTGTCCGTCAACTAGAATTACCATAGCACCTGGTCGTGGGCTTGTTAACTCAGCAGGGAAGGGGGCGTAGCTAGTTTCCCCCTCACCAGCGAGATAAAATTTCCACGTTTCACTCTCGAGTGACATGGCGTTGTTTTCACCCAAAGCTGTTACTTTCCAAGTGTAGGGTTCATAATGATTGAGTACAACTCCCTCACGGGTATCATCTGAGCTATAGGTGTTACTTTCATTGGTATTTAAGTTAACAACTGTAAGCTCGTACCCTGCGGCATATTTACTGGCAGTCCAGTCAAATCGTACTTCACTTTGTAAATCATTTTGAACGATTCCATCTAAACAAAGGCTATTGTTTTGCGGAAATACTAAGTCAAATGATTGCGGCTCTAGAGGAATTTCTTCGTTGCTCCCACAAGCGATTAATAGAGCTGCACTAACGGTATATGCTAATTTTTTCCACATAGTCTTATTCTTTAATCATCAATTTGGATTGGTTTACTGTATTGGATTGTACTTTAACATAGTAAGTACCTTCCGTTAAATTCGAAACATCGACACGTATGTTTCTATTCTGAGGACTTAACACAAAGCGTTGTCCGAATAATTGTTTTCCATCGGTAGTGAATATCTCTACCATGGCATCTGTGTCGCTTCCACCTACAAAGAGGAACATTTGATCTTGAACTGGGTTAGGAGCGAGGGTAACATCGTAAGAATTAATGAATGTTTTCTCATATACTCCTTGACATTCAATTCCTGTAGTAATGCGAACGCTGTTCACACCCTTGTTCAATTTCAAGCTGTAGTTCGACTTATTGGTTTGTGTTGTTTTACCGTTGTGAACAATGGTGTAGTTGGTGCCTCCATCCAATTGGAAGTTGACGATTTCGTCACCAATGCTATATTGTTCGTAAACGCTTAATCCATTTGGATCGTTTAACGTTAGGTCAAAGCAACGCTGGAATTCTGAGGTTGGTACTCCATCAGCGGTAATACAGA
>WTJU01000081.1 GCA_011526285.1 Candidatus Arcticimaribacter sp. | reverse complement strand
GTGATAAGAATCACCACTACATAAATAAAATAGTTAAAGAAGGTGAAAATACTCTTAAACTTATATTGAGCATTTTTATCTAAGCGTCTAAATATCAAACGTGTGATAAGCTTCAACAGGTATCTAGTTGCTAGAAAAACAAGTAAAATAAGGAAGATAGAAGAAACCGGGAAAGTAATATTGCTACCTAGTTCGATGGGTTGACTAAAGAATTCGATGAGCCTCTTCATGCTTGGAGCGAATACTGTGGTTTTAGTCAAATATAGAACAAAAAAATGGGGCTAAAAACAAAACCCACCCTTATCGAAATAAGGATGGGAAAAAATTGCTATGAAAAAGAAAAATTGCACTAGATGTGCACTACAAATATACTATATTTTTTTAATCCGCAAAGGATTAAGCAAACATGTCTTTTACTTTTTCAAAAAAGGATTTCTCAGACTTTTCGGGTTTTGGGATAAAGTTTTCGTCTTCAGCCATTCGCTGGAAGAACTGTTTTTGTTCTCGGTTGAGTGTTTTCGGTGTCCATACATTAATATGGACAAGTAAATCGCCTTTTCCATAGCCATTAAGGTTGGGTAACCCCTTTCCTCTAAGTCGTAATGTTTTACCAGCCTGTATCCCTGATTCTAATTTTATACGCACTTTACCTTCCAATAAATCAACCTCCTTGGCAACACCCAAAGCGGCCTCTGAAAATGAAATGTATAGATCGTGATGCAAGTGATGGCTTTCTCGAATAAATTTGTCGTGAGGAATTTCTTCAATCAAAACGATCAAATCACCAGAGATTCCATTTCCAGGAGCAGAATTTCCTTTTCCACTCACCTTTAACTGCATTCCTTCTTCAACTCCAGCAGGAATTTTAATGCTAACCGTCTCTTCCTCGTTAATCATACCTTGAGCATCGCTTCCGCTCGGACGATACTCTATACTTTGTCCACTACCTTGGCAGGTTGGGCAAGTAACTGCAGTTTGCATTCGCCCTAAGATTGTATTGGTTACACGAACCGTTTGCCCGCTCCCTCCACACTGGCTACAGCTAGAATACCGAACATCTTTTGCTTGAACCTTACGACGTACTTTAACTTTTTTCTCTACTCCAGAGAGAATTTCGTCTAAGGTCAACTTTACCCTAATTCGCAAATTGCTTCCTTTAGTTCTTCGTTGGCCGCCGCCGCCAAAGCCACCAAAGCCGCCACCAAATGCGCCGCCAAAGATGTCTCCAAACTGACTAAATATATCGTCCATATTCATGCCACCACCACCAAAGCCTTGACCACCTTCAAAAGCGGCATGACCAAATTGATCGTATCGCGCTTTTTTGTCAGGATCACTCAAAACCTCATAGGCCTCGGCTGCTTTCTTAAAATTTGCCTCTGCGGTAGCATCACCAGGATTTTTATCGGGGTGGTATTGAATGGCTTTTTTGCGATAGGCCTTTTTTATCTCGGCTGCACTTGCTCCCTTAGAAAGCCCTAAAATGTCATAAAAATCTTCTTTCATGCCTTCGATTTATTGTCCTACCACAACTTTTGGATAGCGAATGATTTTTTCACCCAATTGATAGCCTTGCTCTGTTATGTCTATAATTTTTCCCGATTGGTCTTCACCTGCGGGTATTTGTGTTATTGCTTCATGTTTTTCTGCATCAAAAACTTCGCCCACCTCAACTTCAACCGGAGTAAGTCCTTTGGCTTTTAATGTTTCGTTCAATTTATTACTGATTAAACGAAAACCTTCAAAATCAGCACTATTGCCGAGTTTGTCAGATTCCTTTAACGCTCGTGTAAAATCATCAATTACGGGTAACAAGCTGCTAATCACCTCTTGTCCTGCGGTTTTAAATAACTCTATGCGCTCTTTTGAAGTACGCTTTTTGTAATTCTCAAATTCAGCAAATAGCCTTAGGTATTTATCTTTTTCAGCAGCTAGCGCTTCATTGGCCTCTGTCAATGCTTTGGTTGCTTTATCGGAAGTGGCTTTAGAAGCTGCTTTTTTAGCAGCAGGTTTTGCTTTTTTCTTAGTGTCTTTATCGCTCGTTTTTTTTGACGTGCTCATACGTAGTTTTTCTTTGCGTGAGCAAAAGTACTGCCATTTTGATAAACTTGTCAAAATGTCATAAAAAAACTAATTAGAGAAGTGACTTAATTGCCTCAAATAATTTAGGATAAGCATAAACAAAGCCTTGCTTTACTGTTTTTTCAGCACTTACATTCTGGCTATTAAACACCAAAACACTCATCTCTCCCGCCACTAAACGGATTAAAAATTTTGGAAGTGGAGGCATAAAGTAAGGGCGGCGCATGGCTTTAGCTAAGGTTTTGATAAATTCTTTTTGCGCTACAGGGTTGGGACTTACTGCGTTATAAACACCTTGCCATTTTTCTTCTCCAGCCGTTAAAATCATTTGTACTAAATCATCAATATGTATCCATGCTTGAGTTTGTTGGCCATTCCCAAAGGCAGCGCCAAGTCCAAACTGAGTAGGAATTTTTAAGGGCCCCAATACACCACCTGTTTTGGTTAGTACCAAGCCTATTCTAAGTTTACATAATCCAACATCGAGCGATGAAAATTCATCTTCTTCTTTTTCCCAAGCCATTACCACTTCTTCTAAAAAAGAATTGGCTTGCGGTTTGTAGTCTTCGGTATAGCATGTTGTAAAAGAAGAGGGATAAATTCCAATAGCAGAAGCCGCCACAACTTGCTTTACTTGATGTTTTTCTTTACAACGGGCTAAACCAGAAACCAATAATTGCGTTCCCGCTACCCTACTGTCTAGAATTTCTTTCTTATTTTTTGCTGACCAGCGTTGTGAAATACTTGCACCAGCCAAGTGAACAATCAAATCAACACCTTCAAAACAAGACAAGTCAATTTCCTTTGTTTTGGGGTTCCAATAGAAGCCTTTGGTGTGTGAAAATTCGGTTAGTTTTCCTTTACGTGTTGTTAGGTAGTGAATATTGTGGCCACTGTCTAAGGCCTTTTTTACTAAAACCGAACCCACCAATCCTGTAGCTCCGGTGATTAATATTTTCATGCTTTTTTTTGTAAAAGTACTATAAAAGTGGGCGTGTAGCGCGAATCATTTCTCGTTTTCCCGGTGGACCGGGTTCTAAGGTTACAGTTAAACCTAATCGTTCAAGTGCACGTCTCACACTTCCTTTGGCTGAATAGGTTACAAATACACCACCAGGATTGAGCTGTGCTACTAGTGCAGGAAAACAGCTATCCTCCCACAATTCTGGCTGGGTTCTAGCTCCAAAAGCATCATAATAAATCACATCATAGGTTGCCTTAAATGAAAAGTCTTCTAAACGAGTTTCTAGTTTAGTTAGATAAAAATTTGGGCTTATTTGTTTTTCCTCTTCCCATGAACTGTCGATAATTTTTTCAAACAGTTTTTTTCGATCTGCGCTAAAATAAGAGAGGTAGCCCGCTTCTTTTTGTTCAGTTAAATCGAGTGGGTATGCCTCAATAGAATCAAAATAGACCTTTACCTTTTTTGAGCTTGCTGCTTCTGCTGATAAAAATGCATTCAATCCTGTACCAAAACCCATCTCAAAAATTCGGCAATGTTTTATCGTTTTATTTTGACTACACCAGTGTGCAAAACCCTTGTCTAGGTAAACATGCAAGGCTTCTTGAATTGCCCCGTGCTTGGAATGATAATACTCATCAAAATGCTCCATATATAAAGTGGGACTACCGTCTGCTGTTATGTGTTGCGATTTTTGAATCTGTTTCATTTCGTGACAAAATTGTTATAAACTGTAACTATCGTTCAAAAATACAGCCTAAAGTGTTGAAAAGGGGTAATTTTTAGACCATTTTGATGAAAATAAATATAAATTATGTAGTAATTTCGTTAAATAAAGAATGGCCCATGAGAATCGAACGCGCAACACATTCCAGAATACACGAAATTGATTTTGACAATCTTCCGTTTGGTGAAACCTTCAGTGATCATATGTTTGTCTGTGACTACATTGATGGTGAGTGGGTAGATGCGCGTGTTATTCCTTACCAACCATTACAAATGGATCCTTCTGCTAGCGTGCTGCATTACGGTCAAGCAGTCTTTGAGGGAATGAAAGCTTACAAAGACGAGCAAGGGAAAGTTTGGTTATTTCGCCCAGAAGACAACCATGCACGCATCAATAAATCTTCGGTTCGATTGGCAATTCCTGAATTCCCGAAAGAATTTTTTATGGAGGGGCTCAATGAGTTGCTCAACCTAGATGCTGACTGGATAAAGCCTGGAATTGGAAACTCGCTGTATGTTCGTCCTTTTGTATTTGCGAATCAGCCTGCGGTTTCGGCAGCAGCTTCTAATCAATATCAGTTCATCATCATTTGTGCTCCTGTTAAAGCCTATTATAGCGGGGAGGTGAATGTTCTGGTTTCCGAAAAATTTTCAAGAGCAGCAAGCGGTGGTGTTGGTTATGCCAAGGCAGCAGGAAACTATGCGGCCTCGTTCTATCCTGCACAACTTGCCAATCAACAAGGGTACCAGCAAATTATATGGACAGATGCCAATACGCATGAATACCTTGAGGAGTCTGGGACAATGAATGTTTTTTTTAGAATCAATGATACGCTCATTACAGCGCCAACAACAGATACTATTCTAGACGGGATAACCCGTAAAAGTGTAATCCAGATTGCACAAGATGCCGGAATTACTGTAGAGGTTCGTCCGGTTAAAGTTTCTGAAGTAATTGAAGCACACAAAAACGGAAGCCTGAAAGAAGTCTTTGGTGCTGGAACTGCTGTGGTAGTAAGCCCTATCAGTGGTATTGGCTATAGAGGTGAAAAATATTCTATCGCACCCGTAAAAGATTCTTATGCCAAAAGGTTAAAAGACAGCATTATCAATATTCAGTACAACCGTTCTGAAGACCCCTACGGATGGCGCAAAGAAGTTGTTCTTGTTACTGCTTAAGTATTTTTGCAATGTCCGGCTTGAAATAATTCGGTCCTTTCATAACCTTTCCGTCTTCTCTATAAATAGGTTCGCCATCGGCCCCTAGCTTACTCATGTTTGAACGCTGTATTTCGTCAAAAACTTCTTCAATTTTGTGTTGCATGCCATGGCTTAAAATTGTTCCACACAAAATGTAGAGCATATCGCCAAGAGCATCAGCGACTTCTACCAAGTCATTGTTTTTTGCAGCCTCAAGGTATTCTTGATTTTCTTCTTCCATTAAACGAAAGCGTAATTCTTTTATTTGATCAGGTAAATCAACGGTAGGCTGCGCTGCACAACCAATTTTAAATGCTTGATGGAATACTTGAACAGCATTTAATTCTTTTTGAATCATAAAGGTGAATTAGATTGCCTAATTTAGACAAAAAATTAAGCATGTTTTCTACTGGTCAACTGATTTTTGCACTTTTCTTCGTTGTTGCGTTTACAAGCATTATTATTTTGATGTACCGCAAAGATGCCAAAGGTCATAAGATTCATTATTCAGGCAGTTATAAGATTTTAATTGGTTTTATTTTAGCCATTGTTGCGTTGTTTTTAATCAAAGTTTTTGTGCACTAAATCCTACCTTAAATGCTCAGTTTGCTACGCACATTTTTGGGAGCTCTCTTTTTTTTATGTTGCTTAGGGGTAATTGTTATAAAAAATC
>WTJU01000018.1 GCA_011526285.1 Candidatus Arcticimaribacter sp. | reverse complement strand
CTGCACCCTTCTCTGAAAGAAGCGCAGTGAATTTATTAACTGCTTCCTTTATCTGGTCTTCAGATAAAACGGGATTCAAAATGAAAACAGTTTCGTAATGGTTCATAAAATTTATTTAATTGAGGGGGCAAAAATAACGTATATCCTACGCTATACCAAATATTCTAAGCTTTTTTCTACTACCGCTTCCTCTATAATTTTATTACCTTTGAGAAAACACCCAAAAATGTCACAACGCTTTCTGTATATTGATGAAAACAGTGCGTTAAATGAAACGCTTACCAAAACAACCGCATCACTTATCGGAAACGGGATGATGTATGCCTGTAACCAACTTAAAGCTGCCAACGCTTTTTTAGCAGAAAATAAGGTTGATGTGATTATTATCGACCCAAATTTTTCGAATGACAATGGCTTCGCTTTTATTGAAAAAAGACTAGACGATTACTTATTCATTATCCATTCTGCTCGAACCAAAGACGCCGTTAGAGGTTACGATTTGGGGATCTTTGATTTCCTACCAAAACCATTTGGCCTTGATCGCTTTAAAGTCACTTACAAGCGATTAAACAATCAAAACTACATTAAAGAAAAGCAAAAAAATATTCTACCAAGACCGTATCTTGAAGTGCGTTGTGACTTAATGACAGAACGAATTTTACATGAAAATATTCAGTACATTGAAGCCATGGGGGACTACGCCAAAATTGTAACGCCAGAACGCAAATACGTGGTGCTGATGTCGATGAAAAAACTAGAAGAAGTACTTCCCTACGATAGCTTTTTTCGCGTACATAAATCCTACATCGTTAATGTCGATGTAATCCGACAATTTTCTGCACGAGAAATAATTGTTGCAGGGATAAAAATTCCACTTAGTCGTTTTAAGAAACAACGCTTTTTTAGTTTTATGCAATCGGCTTAAGCAGGGTCAATATCTAAGCTAATTTTTACCGATCGAAAATGCCCTACAGCTTCAAAACTTTTTAGGGCGCTAGAAACAATATCTTTGACCTGTGAGCGCGAGGCGTTGTCAGGAAATTTCAATAAGATTTGTTTGATAAACTGATTGCGCACCCGAGCAACAGCAGGGTCTACAGGACCAAGTACAGGACTGTTTAAATGCTGTGCAAGAACATCTGCCAACCATTGTGCCGCTTGGTTTACTTTTTGGTAATCTCGCGCCTTAAGCGCTATTCTAATCAAACGATAAAAAGGGGGGTACTCAAATGTTTTACGTTCGTTTAGCTGTTGTGTGTAAAGCGCATCATAATTGTTATTCAACACCTGTTGTAGCACTGGGTGAGCTGGAGAAAAGGTTTGCAACAAAACTTTACCTGAGGTGGCAGAACGTCCTGCCCTCCCCGCTACTTGCGTAAGCAATTGAAAAGCGCGTTCATGTGCGCGAAAATCTGGGAAAAACAATAACGGATCTGTGTTGATTACACCAACCAAACCTACTGCTTTAAAATCAAGCCCTTTTGTTACCATTTGTGTTCCCACAAGCACTTTAACTTCGCCAGAACTGAAGCGCTCTATAATCCCTTCGAATGCCCGTTTCCCGCGGGTAGAATCCCAGTCCATACGCTCAACAGGCGCATGCGGAAAGTACTGCTGCACTTGCTCTTCTATTTGCTGTGTACCTGTTCCCTTCACCTCCATATTTGGGCTAGAACACACCACACATTGAACTGGTTTTGCGATATGGTAACCACAATAATGACAACGCAACTGCTGGTTGTATTGATGGTAGGTCAAGGAGACATCACAATTGGTACATTGCGGGATATGCCCGCAACTATGGCATTCTAACAATGGAGCATATCCACGTCTATTTTGAAATAAAATGACCTGCTTCCCTTCAGACAAACATTGCTCCATAGCTGTAAATAACTGAGGGGAGAACAAGCCCTTCATGCTTTTTCGCTTGTGTGCTTCTTTTAGATCTACCGTTTCAATAACAGGCAACTGTGCTGCCCCATAGCGTTCCAGCAATTGAATGTGGGCATATTTACCGCGTTCAACATTATAGCGTGACTCGATTGAAGGTGTAGCTGAACCCAACAAAAGTTTTGCTTGCTGTTGTTGTGCTAGAACAATAGCAGCATCGCGCGCCTGATAGCGTGGTGCAGGATCGAACTGTTTGAAAGACGATTCGTGTTCCTCATCAACAATCACCAATCCCAAATCTTTAAAAGGAAGAAATACAGCCGAACGTGCACCCAAAACAATCCGTGCTTTATCGCTTTTATGCAAAATAGATTTCCACACCTCCACCCGTTCGTGAATGGAGTACTTCGAATGAAAAACAGTAACCTGTTCCCCAAAGCGCAACTGCAAACGCTGTACCATTTGTGCTGTTAGTGAAATTTCAGGCATTAAGAACAACACCTGTTTTTGTTGCGCCAATTGCTCTTCAATAAGCGAAAAGTAAACCTCGGTTTTTCCAGAAGAAGTAACGCCTTCTAGCAACACTACTTTATGCGATTCCCATGCCGCTTTTATTCCTTCAAAAGCAGCCAATTGGGCCTTAGATAATTCTGCAGCATCCGTTGGTTTGCGCTTGGGAAGTAATGATCGGTTTTCCTGAACAAAACGTTCTTCCAGTAGCCCTTTGTCTAAAAGCGTGCGTAAGATTCCGCTGGGGGAAGCAATACGTTTCTTTAACTGGGTTATTTTAACCCATTCCTGATCTTCCTCTTGCAATTGTAGCAATGCCAAAATAAGCTCGCTTTGTTTGGGAGCACGTTTTAGTTGGTCAAACAGTAAATTCAAAGCGACCTCTGATTGATGGTCAGGATGTATTCTAAAGTAACGATGATATTTTGGGGTGTACTTTTCTTTAAGCGATTGAACCGCCTCTACATAGCCCAATTCTACTAAAGATTGCACCAAAGGGAGTATGCGTTTTCGTTGCACAATAGCCTGTATGTCTTCAATCAATAGATCACTTTTCTCAAGGCCCTCCATCACCAAAAAAGCATCGTCAGACAACTGCTGCCAATCTACTTCTGCGTCAGACACTTTAGTCACAGTTGTTTCACTGGTAAGGAGAAAGGCTGATGGAAGTGCTGTGCGTAAAATACTGCCCAAGGAGCAACGATAATAATCGCTCATCCATGACCAAAATTCTAGTTGATGCGCTTGAACAATAGGAAATTCATCTAGAATTACCTCAATACTTTTAGGGGTGTAGGTTTGTGGGGCAACTTGATGTTTTTTAAAAACTAAACCCGTGTAAAGTTTGTTTTTTCCAAAGGGTACACCTACGCGATGCCCGGGCAAAAGAAAATTATATTCTTCTTCACTTACCCAATAGGTAAACGCTTTGGGCAAAGGGAGTGGCAGTAAAACATCAACAAAAAATTGCATTTTCCTCTATTTCTCCTCTTGCTTTAAACGTCCAATGGTAGCATTCAATTCAAAACCTAAGAGTAGCACAATAGAATTGATCCAACTGTACAACATAAAAATGAGTAAGGCACCAATAGAACCGTACAACTTGTTATAGTTCGAAAACCGATCGACATAAATTCCAAACAAGTAGGTACTACAAATAAAAAGTAAAAGTGTCATTAAAGCTCCGGGAGAAAAAAATCGTGTGAGTTTTCCTTGAATTGTCCCAAAGTAGTAGAGAATAGAAATAGAGAAATAAGCCAAAAGAATAAAGAAAATATTCTTTACCCACCGCACCCAGTCTAGGGTCTCAGGAAGAACATCTTTAAACGTCAACTCAAAATATATAAAAGAAATTACCGCTACTAAAAGCATAAAAGCCAACAGCACACTAACGCCTAATGCATACAGGTATTGCTTGAACATATTCCGTAACTCTTTCACGTGGTAGGAAACTTCAAAACTGGTAAAGATGGAATTAACCCCGTTGGCCGATAGAAAGATTGAGAGTAAAAAAACCGACGATAGCAAGCCTCCTCTTGGCTTACTCTGTATGTCGTTAAAAATTCCGCTAAAAAAACCGTGCGATTCTGCAGGCATAAGGGTTTCAATAAAATCCAATAAAATCAAGTCAAAGTTTTCAATAGAAAAAACGGTTGGAATAAATGGTATTAAGTTTAAAACAAACAGCAGGAACGGAAATAACGCCATAAAAAAACTAAAGGAAATTGAACCCGCACGTGCGGTTAAAGCACCTTTAATAATTCCTACCACATAAAGCTCAAGCAATTCATACATAGAAAAACCCTTGAGACCAGGAATGCGAATTAGGCGTAAAAAAGCGATGACTTGTTTGATGCCAGGAAAAGAAGTCCAATTTTGATTCACTCGACTTGTTTTTCCAAAATTAACGCATTTCCTAGCAATTTCGTCTTCTCGCTTTGTATTTTTGTGCTATGGAAAGCATCTTGCTATGTGTTGGAAAAACAGACAATAAAGCGCTGAAAGAGCTCATTCAAACCTATCAAAAGCGTTTGGGACATTACACCAAATTTTCGCTTCAAAGCATAGACGATATTAAGAACAGTAAAAACCTTAGCGAAGCAGAGCAGAAACTTCGCGAGGGTAAAGCTTTACAGAAGCACCTGAAACCAGCCGATCGTATAATACTGCTTGATGAAGGAGGAAAAACATTCACCTCGGTTGCTTTTGCAGAATGGATAAATAAACAACAACTATCAGGAGTAAAACGTTTGGTCTTTATTGTTGGTGGACCTTACGGTTTCTCTTCTGAACTTTACCAATTGGCCACACAAAAAATCAGTCTTTCCTCCATGACCTTTTCCCATCAAATGGTGCGCCTCTTTTTTGTAGAGCAACTCTACCGAGCGCACACCATTTTAAAAAATGAACCTTATCATCATCGTTAATAAAACATCCCTAACTAAATTTTTAGACACAGCAGAATACTAATTAGGATGTTCCCTATACCCTTTGAAAAAAACAATTAACTATCTAGCCCATGAAACTTGTTTTCGCCACGCATAACACCAATAAACTAATAGAAGTGAAGCAACTTCTCCCCTCCTCCATAGAATTGTTGAGCCTCACCGACATTGGCTGTACCGAGGACATCGCAGAAACGGGCGACACCCTACACGAAAATGCCTACATCAAAGCCCGCTATGTTCGCGATCACTATGGCTACAACTGTTTTGCTGATGACTCTGGTCTAGAAATAGATGCCTTAGACGGTGCTCCGGGGGTGATATCTGCCCGCTATGCAGGGCCGCAAAAAGATAACGAAGCCAATATTTTAAAAGTCTGGAACGAACTTAAAGACAAAACCAATAAAGCCGGGCAATTTAGAACCGTTATTGCCCTCTGCATTAACGGTGAAGAAAAAGACTTTGAAGGCATTGTTCGCGGAATACTTATCCACGAAAAAAGAGGAGAAAAAGGATTTGGGTATGACCCTATTTTTATTCCAGAAGGCTATTCCCAGACCTTTGCCGAATTAGGCGATACAGTTAAAAACAAAATAAGCCATCGGGCGCGAGCAACGCAGTTATTTCTAAAGTATTTAAATCAACTTCACACGATCGATTAGTTACATCAAGAACAATATCCGATTGTCTTTAGTGCACTAGTGCTGCACTCCTCCCTCTACTTTAGTTCTATAAAGCGTAGCTATTCCATTTAAGAGCCTTACCTTTGCCCCAATGAACACATTTCACGCACTCGGGCTGGATGCTGCATTGCTC
>WTJU01000025.1 GCA_011526285.1 Candidatus Arcticimaribacter sp. | reverse complement strand
GCTGACTTCTACCCTGTCAAGGTAGCGCTCTAAACCAACTGAGCTAAACACCCATAGCATTTTTATCAATGTAGAATCTCAATGCTTATTTAGTGCGATAAATATACAGTAAAGATGAGTATAAACACAAGTTACTACTTTAACCAAGGTTATTTTCGTGTGATGATTCACGCTTTACTTTATTGTTGTCAATCAATTGGTTTATCTTTAGTGAATGATTGAAAGAATAAAATATTTGGGCCTGTCTTTTAGTGTTTTTGGATGTTTATTTAAACTTATGTCTTAGATGGGAGCACACTATCTTTTAATTCTTGGCCTCTCACTTTTGGGCATTTACTTCTTGATTAAAGTTTTTAAAAAGAACATGTAATGGCCTATTTTTTTGATCTGTGACCCATCTTTATTTTGCAGGTCGCATCTTTTTTAGTGCTGATATTTAAGAAGTCATCAAATTTCATTACCGTTTATTGTATTTATATCAAAACAGTCGTTTTGTTAAATATTTATCATTGTTTTGTTGTTTATGATAATTAATTTTAAATATAATTTGATTAATGAAGGTGTTCTATATTAATATCGCATTTGTATTGTTTTGTTTAGTTGTTTGTTTTAAAATGAATTTGCGAACTACACCTGAATTTGATTTTTATTGGGAGGATTATTTAATTTCTCGGTTTTAACCTCCTTAAATGAATTATTTTGGTTTTCGAAAGGGTAGCGCATACAGTTACCCTTTCTTTTTTCATTTCTTTAGTTAAATTTAGTCAATGAAAATTGCTCATTACTACTGCATTATAGCCATTTATATTCTTCTCCTCTTTTGGGATTATACTGTTATCCATGCTATTATGTATGGAAATGGTTTTGCTAAACTCGGATTGGCACTGTCATTAATCCCTACTGTTATCTTAACTATTTTTCTAATCAGAAACTATCCGAAACAAAATAAGTAAGCTATATATTTTGTAAACTCATTGTTTTTTAGTACTTTATAAGTAAACACAAAACTAAACTACAATGCAACCATCAATTGTTGTCATGTTAACTTTTGCTTTTGTTGTTATGCTAAGTGTCGCAGAAAGATTTGCAAAATAATCATGAGGCTCGCATAATCACCAAATAGCCATTTTTTAGTCTAGATGAAATTAAAGGGTTTCATTCTGGAACAATTCGTTTTGTGCCTTATCGCTTAAATTATTCTTAACAAATTAAGTTACACCTTTTCATTTCTTAGTTAGGGATATGAGATTATTTATTTCTTTAAAAAACACGCTACAACGTTTTTGAACACCTTAAAATACTATACTTTTATAACAAATATTTTATTAAATGTTACAATTATGATTGTAGGCACCCCAAAAGAAATTAAAAATAATGAAGCTAGAGTTGGCTTAAACCCAGCCAGCGTCAAAGCACTTGTTCTCGCAGGACATGAGGTTATAGTAGAAAAGGGAGCAGGTTTTGGAAGTGGATACTCAGACAATGACTTTAAAGCGGCAGGAGCGCGTCTATGTCCAGATGCACAAGCGGTCTATGCAGAAGCAGAAATGATTGTGAAAGTAAAAGAACCCTTGGAAGCAGAGTATCAACTAATTCGAGATGGACAGATTGTATTTACCTATTTCCATTTTGCTTCCTCTAATAAGCTTACTGAAGCGATGTTAAATAGCAAAGCCGTTTGTATTGCCTATGAGACCGTTGAAGATAGTGAAGGACGGCTCCCGCTACTAATACCAATGTCAGAAGTTGCAGGACGAATGTCCATTCAACAAGGAGCAAAATATTTGGAGAAACCGCAACAAGGAAAGGGTATTCTCTTGGGTGGCGTTGCTGGCGTGAGTCCAGCAAAAGTGGTTATTATAGGTGGAGGTGTGGTTGGAACTGAAGCTGCAAAAATGGCCGCTGGTTTGGGAGCAAATGTCATCTTATTTGACATTAACCTAAATCGATTAAGACAATTGGGAGAAATCTTACCCGCCAATGTCACTCCACTATATTCTTCTCATGACAGTTTAACTAAACATTTGGCCGACTGTGATTTGGTTATTGGTGCTGTTTTAGTTCCAGGAGCGAAAGCTCCAAAAATCATCACTAGATCAATGCTAAAACAAATGGAAAAAGGCACCGTGATTGTTGATGTGGCTGTAGACCAAGGCGGGTGCATTGAAACGTGTAAGCCAACCACACACGAAAATCCAATCTTTATAGAAGAAGGGATTGTGCACTACTGTGTTGCCAATATACCTGGAGCAGTGCCCATTACCTCTACCAATGCGCTAAACAATGCTACCTTAAAATACGTTCTTGCATTGGCCAACAAAGGCTGGAAAAAAGCGTGTCAAGACGATCCGCTATTAGCAAAAGGGCTAAATATAATTGACGGAAAAGCAACCCATAAAGCAATAGCAGATACTTTTAGTTTATCGCTCTATGAAAATGCTGTTTGATTGCTTAATTTTAAGCATTAAACTATTCCTATGATCGCTGAATTGGAAGCCATTGTTGGTGAAAAAAATGTACTGGCCAACGGAAAAGAAAAAGCCCGCTTTACCCACATCTGGAAAACTGATGTACCACTAGAGGCATTAGCGGTTGTTTTCCCAAGAAACACGAAAGAGGTTTCAGCCATTATGCGCATGTGTCACGAAAACAATCAGGCAGTTGTTATCCACGGTGGTGTAACCAATCTTATAGGCGCTACTCAAACAGAAAAAAACCATTTGGTTCTTTCTCTTGATAAAATGAATGCCATCGAAGAAATTGATGAGCAAAGCCGAACCATTACGGTGCAAGCAGGCACAATTTTGGAACAAGCAATAGATGCTGCAGATGAAAAAAATCTTTTTCTACCGCTTAGTTTTGGCGCAAAAGGATCTGCCCAAGTTGGCGGGGTAATTTCAACCAATGCAGGAGGACTTCGTGTATTTCGCTACGGAATGACCCGTCAAAATGTACTTGGCTTGGAAGCAGTCTTAGCAGACGGTACCATTGTTTCTTCTTTGAAAAAAATTATAAAAGACAATTCTGGCTATGACTTAAAGCAACTGTTCATAGGAGCAGAGGGAACACTGGGCATTGTTACAAAAGTTATTTTCCGTCTACAGGAAAAACCCATGAGTCGTTCATCGGCAATTGTTGGTGTTGAAAGCTATGAGAAAGTTGTAGCGCTATTAAAATTCATGGAAAAAGGGCTTGCAGGTGCTTTAACAGGTTTTGAATTGATGTGGCAACGCACCTACCGTGCCATGACCCAAGCACCGTCTACCTATTTTGCTCCATTGCCAGACCATTACCCCTATTATGTCTTTATAGAGTCGCTTGGAAGTAACCAACAAAAAGACCTTGAACGTTTGGAAGATCTTATTGGGGAGGCTTTAGAACAAGAAATTGTAGGAGACGGGGTGCTAGCACAAAGTGAACGTGAGCTGCAAAGTATCTGGAAGATTCGTGAGGATGTCTCTGTACTTGCAGATCAAGCTCAATATGACCAACATTTCGACATCAGTTTACCCATTCCAGTTATTGGAAAAGAAGTTGACTTGGCCATTGAACAGTTAGAACAATTGGACGTTGTAGAATGCATCTTTCCCTTTGGCCATGTAGCTGACGGGAATATTCATTTTATTGTGGGTAAAAAAGAAAATTCTCCAGCGATAGTTGAAGCCATCAATGCTATTATTTATGCAAATCTCGCAGAAAATAATGGGTCTGTCTCTGCTGAGCATGGCATTGGTTTAGACAAAAAAGCCTACTTAAGTACTTCCCGAAGTAAAGCTGAAATTGAGCTTATGCGTTTATTGAAAAAAACACTTGACCCAAAGGGAATTCTCAATCCTGGGAGAATTATTGATACCTAAACAGCTTATTCCCTTATTTTAATGGTCATATTCCTAAAGTGAAGATTATAAGGATATTGAACGTGCTTAAAATAGTAACGTGGAATACTAAACTGATTTAGAGAATCTGAATTATTCATCCTTTCAGTTGCATTTAAATACCCATCGCCATCAATATCATTGTCCATTGAATCTCCGTAGCCATCTCCATCAGTATCTCTAAATTCTGTTGGATCATATGGAAAAGCATCTTCGGTATCTAAAAACCCATCATTATCGTCGTCATCGTCAAGGTTATTGAGAATGCCATCGTTATCATTATCGTTGGCTGGAGAAGACGTCATTGAAGTATAGGTAGTTGTAGCGATGTTAGTGGCTGTTAAATCTTTAGGAAGGGGTTGGTTGCGCATGATCATGGTTTGTGCTTCCTTGATTATACTCAAGCTAAAATTAGAAAGCGAAGGCAACTCTAAAGCCACCTGATCAAAATATTCGTCACTAATGCGCGATGCTATCCAAATAGGTATTTTTTTAAACCCAATTGAAAAACGCTTTGCTCCAGGATAGCTTGTTGGAGTATCATAGCGCATGAGCGGCACCTGTGCCCCTGCAGGATTGTCATTAGGAACGAAAAGGGTGGGTGAATTTATATCGGTACTGGTTGAGCTGTCAGGTCTTGGTAAATAAATTGTAGGTACTCGTTCTAATTTATAATCAAATTCCAACACTAAGTTATTGGAGGGAAAGTCTTCAAATTTTTTAGTAGCACTCACTTTAGCAGTGGTAGTGTAGGGTATATTAAACCAATAGCCATAGGGCACACCATTATTGTCTGTTGCCGCTACAAAATCGTCTAAACGCGACACAGTACCGTCAACTCTCCACTGCAAAGAGTCTTGTGTAGAAAAAGAGAGAGAATCGCGGTAATAGAGTTCAATATAGTTTTCGTAGTAACGACTGTCACTGTCTTCAGTATTGTACACTTTTAACCCAACGTCATAGCGACCAAAAGCATTATACGTTACTTCTTCCAGTACATTCGTTGAAATAGAATCTTGTGCTGTTCCTCCTGGAAAAGACCATACCAAACTATCGATATTGCTGGCTGAAGCGATAAAATTAATAACGAAAGTAGGAGACCCACTATTGGTGTTTACCCCCACAGTTCTCGAAGTAGAAATAAAAGAGGCGTTAATGTTTCCGGTATTAGACCACTCTGGGTTTAAGGTGTTTTGTGTAGCCGATGGTGGCTCATACATTGGGGGTGTGCACTGATAAAGCACCCATGAAAAGACAGTAATGATTCCAAGTCGTTTCCATTCCATGATCAAAAATAAGCTTATTTACTATATAAATCTAATTTCTCAATTAGAAGGAATAAAAAAAGCCCATGAAAAAATGGGCTTTTTTTATCTATTTATAACAAATTAAACTGCGTTTTGCTTTTTAATTAAGTTTAAAGCAGATCCTTCTTTGAACCACTCAATTTGTTGTTCATTGTAGGTGTGGTTCGCCATAATGGTAGCTTTAGAACCATCGGCATGCACGACTTCGATAGTCAATTGCTTACCGGGTGCGAAATCTTTTAAGTCTACAAAGTTGAAGGTATCGTCTTCTTGTATCAAATCGTAATCTGCTTCGTTTGCAAAAGTGATTCCCAACATCCCTTGTTTCTTCAAGTTGGTTTCGTGAATACGGGCAAACGATTTTACCAAGACCACTTTCACCCCTAGGAAACGAGGCTCCATGGCTGCGTGTTCACGCGAAGAACCTTCTCCATAGTTGTGGTCACCCACAACGACAGTCTCAATCCCTGCAGCTTTGTACTC
>WTJU01000136.1:14086-21752 GCA_011526285.1 Candidatus Arcticimaribacter sp. | reverse complement strand
GATTTTTATTTAGTAGTTTATCTAAGAAAATGATTACAATAAATTAAGCCTTTGAATTATAATTACTTAAAATCAATCATTAAAGGGTTTTTATATAAGGAGACGGTGGCCAAACTTCCATATCCATTGATTTGGTAGCATGGCGATTGGTTTATACACTAATCTGATTGGGGCATTTCAAAAATAAAAGTGAATCTTTAAACCCCAGCCCCTGTATAACCCAAGTAAACCTCACAAAAATTTCTAGATTTTTATTAAGTGTACGAGTATAAGAACTGATTATCGTACAATTACTGTACAAGTATCAAATAAAAAATCCACTAACAAACTGAAATACAGTAGTTAATGGATTTATTAAGTGGAGTCGGAGGGAATCGAACCCTCGTCCAAACAAGCAATGGAAGAGCTTTCTACACGTTTAGTTTTCACTTAATTTTCGAGTTATGGCTGACTGAAAACGGCCTACCGTTAACCTTATTGCCTTTATTGGAAAGACTAGTCGGCACTACTAGACTTCGATGTTGACTTTTCTGGTGCCTCTATTTTAACCGCCGTCAACAAGGGCTGTTAAGAGACATCCGGCTTCCTAACCTAGTTAGGACTGGGCAATGACTTACTATAATTCAGTCGCTTATGCAGCTAGAGCGTAGTTATTTTCGCCAATTAAGGTTTGAATCCATGATTTACGAGCTGTGACTCAATGCTCGACGTGCTTACTGTTCGATTGATCTCGCTGTCAAAACCAGTCGACCCCATTATGTCAAAGAAATACTTTCTAATGAAAAGTGACAACAAAATTACAAAGTTTGAGACAAATAAATGCAGTTGAGCTCCATCCATTTATCGTAATGAATTTCCTTCTTGCTAAAACAGTAATTCACAGCTCTATTTCTGCAAGCGTCAAGTTGAACGTATTTAGAACCCCTTGAGAAAAGAAAAAGCAATAGATATCAATAAAGTCACGAAGAACCGCCTATCTTTGCGGCTGAAATTTTGACCAGATGCACGCTATAAAAAACATTGCCATTATCGCTCACGTAGACCACGGTAAAACCACCTTGGTAGATAAAATAATGCATCATTGTGAACTCTTTCGCAGCAACGAAAACAAGGGAGAGTTAATTCTAGATAACAACGATTTAGAGCGTGAACGCGGGATCACCATTCTATCGAAAAATATTTCGGTTACCTATAAAGACACCAAAATCAATATCATTGATACTCCCGGACACGCCGATTTTGGTGGGGAGGTAGAGCGTGTATTGAATATGGCAGATGGCGTTTTACTTCTTGTTGATGCTTTTGAAGGGCCCATGCCGCAAACCCGTTTTGTTTTGCAAAAGGCCATAGACTTAAAGCTAAAGCCAATAGTGGTGGTCAACAAGGTAGACAAGGAGAACTGTACACCAGAAGAAGTACACGAGTCTGTTTTTGATTTGATGTTTGAGTTAGGGGCAGAAGAATGGCAGCTCGATTTCCCTACGGTTTATGGTTCTGCCAAAAATAACTGGATGAGTGAGGACTGGAAGGTGCAAACTGAGAACGTAGAACCATTGTTAGACATGGTTTTAGAGCACGTGCCTTCACCAAAAATAGAGGAGGGATCACCTCAAATGCTTATAACTTCTTTAGATTTTTCATCTTACACCGGGCGAATCGCCATTGGACGCCTTCAACGTGGGAAGTTAACGTCTGGAATGACTGTTTCTTTGGTCAACCGTAAGGGAGAGATTAGTAAACAGCGCATTAAAGAACTGAATTTATTTGACGGTCTTGGGCGTGTGAAGGTTGATGAAGTCAATGCGGGCGATATATGTGCTGTGATTGGATTAGAACAATTTGAAATTGGGGATACTATTGCTGATGCTGAAAACCCAGAAGCGTTACCTACTATCGCGATTGATGAACCAACTATGAGCATGTTATTCACCATAAACGATTCGCCATTCTTTGGAAAAGACGGAAAGTTTGTAACCTCTCGTCATATAAAAGACCGACTAGAAAAAGAATTGGAACGAAATCTAGCCATGCGTTTACAAGAAACCAATTCAGCTGATAAATTCATCGTCTTTGGTCGTGGAGTTTTACACTTATCTGTCTTAATCGAAACCATGCGCCGAGAGGGCTATGAGTTACAAATAGGTCAGCCACAGGTAATCATTAAAGAAATAGATGGGGTGAAGAATGAACCCATTGAAGAATTAACCATAGACTTACCAGAAAATGTTTCTGGGAAAGCGATTGAGATGGTTACTCTTAGAAAAGGTGAAATGCTTAGTATGACGCCTAAAGGAGAACGTATGGTGTGTGAGTTCATAGTCCCATCACGTGGAATCATTGGGTTGCGTAATCAATTGTTGACTGCCACTGCAGGAGAGGCTATCATGAACCACCGCTTTAAAGAATTCCAACCGTTCAAAGGCGAGATACCAGGGCGAATCAACGGTTCCCTCATCTCCATGGAAAAAGGAAATGCTATTCCCTATTCGCTTGATAAACTTCAAGAACGCGGGAAATTTTTTGTTGCACCCAATGAAGAAGTTTACACAGGGCAAGTTATAGGAGAAAATTCGCGTGGAGACGATATGGTGGTGAATGTCACCAAAACCAAAAAGTTATCAAATGTTCGTGCAGCGGGTTCTGACGATAAAGTTAAACTTGCTCCCCCCATAAAATTCTCTTTAGAAGAGGCATTGGAATATATCCAAGGAGATGAGTATGTTGAGGTAACACCAAATCATCTGCGACTTAGAAAGGTTTATTTAGACGAAAACGAACGCAAACGACAAGCTTCTAAAGTGGGCTAATGAGCTGGTTTTAGCGCTTTGGTAAATAGAGAACTAAGTGCTTTAGTTGTCACCATCAATAAATCTTCCTAGCTCTCCAAGAATAGAGCCTTCACCTTTGGCTGTTCCACCAATTTTTGGTGCGTGCTGTATGATTCGATCTGCAAGTCTAGAAAAAAGTAACCCCACACATGCTTCGGCATTCCTATGCAACACATCAATTAGAAAAAGGAGTGCATCTTCGTTACATACAAGAACTACTGGGGCATAACTCCATTAAAACAACATAAATTTATACTCACGTCAGTAAAGTGTTAAAAGAAAACATCGCTAATCCGCTAGACCAACTTTAAGGTAAGAATTAACCCTCTTTCTTCTGCACCACCTCATACACCGTTCCCTCGTCACAGCGCAGTATTTTCCCGGGGAACTTAACAATCATATTATAATCGTGAGTCGCCATTAAAACCGTCATGCCTTGTAAGTGCAGTTTCCGAAATACCTCCATAATTTCGAGGCTGGTTTGTGGGTCTAAATTCCCAGTAGGCTCATCAGCTATAATGATACTGGGTGTGTTGAGCAAAGCACGTGCGATGGCCACCCGTTGTTGTTCTCCGCCCGAAAGTTCAAACGGATATTTAGGGGCGACATTTGCCATACCAACCTCTGTTAAAACCTCTTCAATGCGAAGATCAATTTTGCGCTTGTCTTTCCAGCCAGTAGCTTTTAAAACAAAGCGTAAATTCTCGAAAACTGACCGGTCTGCCAACAATTTAAAGTCTTGAAAAACAACCCCTAATTTGCGGCGCAAGTAAGGAATGTCTTTTTGCTTAATTTTTGAAAGATCATAGCCAACAATAGAACCCATGCCGTGCTGAAGCGGTAAATCAGCATACAAGGTTTTTATCAAACTACTTTTTCCCGTTCCTGTTTTTCCAATTAAAAAAACAAATTCCCCTGCCGAGACATCAATAGAAACATCCTTTAAAATGAGTTGCTTGTTTTGAAAAATAGAAGCGGCATGCAGTTGTACAATGGAATTCCCCATGGAACGTCAAACTTTTGTTGGCTTAAAGGTAGGAAGACTTCCCCACTTTTGTTGATAATTTTTATACGTAATCGCGAAAAGCTGCGTTCTAACTATAAGGAGAAGTTTTAATTTTAAACCAATGAAAATCCTACACCCATTAAAGACCTTTATACAGCCTGCTTTGCTGTTTGTTTGTGCACCCCTCATTGCGCAACAAGGTTGGGAAACCAACGCATTAACTTCTGCCGAATACTATTTTGCTTCTAATGCCTTTGGGCCAGCAGCCCAGTACTATCAAATACAACCCTATTACCCTAACTTAGCCGACCAACACAAGGCAGCTAACTTTTACACCCTAGCATCAGCCTTGCGTTTAAATACTGCTGGCGCAGAAAAAATGCTCACCGCCTATATGGTTGATGAGCCCACCAGCTATTTAACCGAAACTGCTTTTTTTGATGCCGCCAACTTTTACTTCAACAAAGGACGTTATTCCTATGCGTTAAAATGGTACAATAAAATCAGTGAAAAAGAAGTAGCGAAAGTACTTCGCCCTACCTATAACTTTAATAAAGGATACACCTATTTTGTTTCAAAACGCTATAAAAACGCAAAACCCCTCTTCGAGAAAGTAAAAGAACTGCCCGAATACCAATCCGATGCCAACTATTACCTTGGTTATATTGCCTACCAGCTTGAAGATTTTGACGAAGCCAATAAAAATTTCGATAAACTCAATCAGCGTAGCGACGACAACACCATTGGTTACTTTCAAGCCGACATGAATTTTAAGTTGGGTCGCTTTGAAGAAGCCATCATGCTGGCGCGAAAAAGCTTAAAAGGTGCTGATGACAAAGAAACCTCTGAACTTTCTAAAATCATAGGCGAAAGTTACTTTAACCTTAAAGATTATCGCTCTGCACTTCCGTACCTCTTAGAGTACGACGGGAAACGAGGGAAATGGTCCAATACCGACTATTACCAGCTGGGGTACACCCATTATCGCGTTCAAGAATATGAATTGGCAATCGATCAATTCAATAAAATCATCAACGGTAAAAATGCTGTTGCACAAAATGCCTATTACCACTTGGCAGACAGTTACCTAAAAACCGAGCAAAAAACAGCCGCACTCAATGCATTTAAACGCGCCTCCGAAATGCAGTTCAATGCAGTCATTACAGAAGATGCCCTGCTCAATTATGCTCGTTTAAGCTATGAAATTGGAAATTCCTACGAAAGTCCCTCCGTGGTGCTTCAGCGTTTTGTGACCACCTACCCAAAAAATGAAGCAGTAAAAGAAGTAGAAAGCTTGCTGCTGGACTCCTATGTCAATTCCCAAAACTTTGATGCAGCCCTTGCCTTACTCGAGAAATTTACCTCTAAAGAATACAACGAAGCACGTCAAAAAGTGGCCTACATGAAAGCGACCTCCCTTTTTAAAAGTGGTCAGTTTGCAGAGGCCATCAGCTACTATACCCAAGCCATAAAAACCCACAACAACACCTTTATCATAGCCGCTTCCCTCTACTGGAAAGCCCAAGCTTATTTTGAATTGAAAGAGTATGCCTTGGCGTTAGAGCACTTCTTTGAAGCGAAAAATAAATCCAAATTCTCCCAACTACCCACCGCCCATTTGTTCGACTACCATGTGGGGTACACTTACTTCCAGCAAAAAAACTATGCATTGGCGATCACCGCTTTTCAAGACTTTTTAAAGCGCGCCAATACCGTGAACTACGAACGAGATGCACGCTTGCGATTAGGCGATAGCCATTTTGTTTTAAAAGCCTACTGGCCAGCTATGGATCAGTATGAAAAAGTGCGTAAGCTCCTTCCTAACAAAGCTGCTTATGCAATGTACCAACAAGCCATAAGCTACGGATTCGTAAACAGACTGTCACAAAAAATTGAATTGCTAAAGGCGCTCATTGCACAATTTCCTACCTCTGCGTTAGTTGATGATTGTCAGTTTGAGCTCGCACAATCCTATACCAAAGACAATGATACTGCTGCTGCAATTGGTGCCTATGATGTATTAATTAACACCGCTAAAGACAGCCCTTACCGTTCGAGTGCCCTCTTAAATAAAGGGCTCATACAATACAACGAAGGAAACACCACAGCGGCAAACCTAACCCTAAAACACCTCGTTAAGACCTATCCCAACGACATTCAAGCACAACAAGCATTGCAAACCGTTAAAGAAATTGCAGTAGAAGAAAATACAGTCGCTGAATTTTCTGAGTGGTTGGCGGGTGTGAATATGGCTGATCTCCCCGACATACAATTAGAAAAAGCAGCCTTTGATGCCATAGAACGTTTGCTAAACGATGGGAAAAAGAAAGCCCTAAAAAAAGCCCTAAAAAATTATAGTGAAACCTATCCACAAGGGGGGAATTTACTTCGTGCACAATTCCTTTTAGCCGAAATGGCTTTTGAAGAAGAAGATTGGGGAGAGGCCAGTATCTACTATCAAGCAGTAGTCGCTGCAACCGCAAACCAATATACCGAACAAGCCTTGGTGCGAATGACCCAAGCCCTCGTTCAACTTGATGAAAAAGAAAAAGCAGTTGGTTTTTGGAAACAGTTAGAAGCAGTAGCCCAGTTTGATGAAAACAAACGTTATGCACAATTTAACCTAATGCAACATGCGTTTGAAACAGCTGCAACAGAAGAAGCACAAGCCTATGCAGAAAAAATACTTGAGCTCAATGAATTAGAAGAACGAATAAAATGGGATGCGTACTACATTCTGGCCAAAACTGCTGAAAAACAAAAAGATTGGGTAAAAGCAAAAAAAGCATTCAAAGCCCTAGAAAAAGCTCCCCAAGGAGAACGAGCAGTTGAAGCACTCTATTTTGACGCACAACAAAAACACAACAACAAAGCGTTTGCAGACTCAAACAAAGTCATAGAGACCATTGCCCAAAACTATGGTGGATATCCAGCATGGAACGCCAAAAGCCTCTTGTTGATGTCTAAAAACTTCTATCAATTAGACGATGCTTTCCAGTCTAGTTTTATCTTGAAATCCCTGCTAGAAAACTTCACCCAATTTCCTGAAGTCATACAAGAAGCAAAAGCTGATTTAGAAAACCTTCGTCGCGTTGAAGCCGAAAACAATTCGTCCATTAACCTAGAAACAGAAAACAATGAGCAAGACTAAATTTTTTCTATTTGCCCTGTTCTTGAGCTCATTCGTTTTCGCGCAAGAAGAAGAGGATTTAGGTACACAAGAAGTCACCGTAATTAAATCCTATACACCAAGCTTACAAGATGTCTTTAAACTTAGAGAAAGCCCAGAAGTAATTGATTCTATTATAGCCCCCAAAAAAACAGTAGACTATCAAATTTTTTCAGTTCCTGTGGCGTCAACCTTCGTTCCATCCAAAGGCACAGCCAGGAAACTACAGCCCAAGAAAACAAAACCCCAATTTAATTCTAAAGCCAGCCTTGGTTTTGGGAATTTTAATCAACTGCGTTTAGAGTACAATACCAACTACGCCATTGATCGCCGCCAAAAAATTGATTGGATGATCTACTACAATGGTGTGTTAAAACCGATTGAAGGAGTACAACTCGACACCCAGCAAGGCAATGCTTTGTTCAATGTCTCCCATCAATATGCCACCAACAAACGCAATTCTTTTTCTCAAATCAATTTTAGACAGCATCAACAAGCATTCTACGGGTTACGTATGCCATTGGATGACGATTTTATTCTTCAGCAAATACAACCCAAACAGCAATTGAACTACCTCACCTTAACCTCTGCGTGGCAGTGGTACGACCCACTCATTAAAGAAGTAGCGTTAAACACCCATCTAACAACAGATGCCTTTAGCTC
>WTJU01000136.1:11094-13986 GCA_011526285.1 Candidatus Arcticimaribacter sp. | reverse complement strand
CACGAAAACCCCTACGTTGCACCTGTATTAGAACTCCGTGCGGCCAACATACCTTATGAAGCACAACTCGGAACACGTTCAAAATTTTCTACCGGCTGGGAATTTCAATGGAACCTATTCTATCAGCAAAACAAAAATCATGCACTGTATAGAAATCTTGGTTTAGACATTGACCGAACCAACATTATTCCCTACCGCTATGCAAACGCCTTCGAGGTGAGCTATGCTTCCCTAACCACCGCGGGTGTAGAAGCCCATTTGGCTGCTGCATTCAAAAACGGCGGACGTTTGCAATTTAAAGCTCGCTATGCCAATTTCAATTTTGATGAGGCAACAGAAGCAACACCACTTCATGCCCAAACAGCGTTCAATTTACCCGAGCTGTCATTGCAATTTAATGGAACATTGAAAGTTGGGCAGCGTTTGTACTTGCAGTGGTACATAAAACATCTTGGCGCTCGCCAAAATGCACATCGCGATAACTTTTTAGGGCAAGACCTCGCCAATGCACCTTTCCTTATAGAAGACTTAGCGGCTTTTACACAATTTGACCTCAACCTTCAATTTCAGCTCAATGAACGCTGGGAGTTTTTTGTAAAAGGGCAAAACATGCTCAACGAAACCACCTACCGCTGGAACAACTACCAGGTATATGGTAGCCAAATACTCGTTGGAACGCGATATAACTTCGATCTAGCGTTTTAATACATTGCTTTTGTTATTTTTGTGTTGAAAATTTCTTTCATGAAAACACTTTACACCCTGCTTTTATCGGCACTAGTCCTCGCTTCCTGCTCAACAGAAAAAGCAGACCTTATTATTCACAATGCCAAAATTTATACCGTAAACGATGCGTTTGACATCAAATCTGCAGTCGCTATAAAAGACGGTAAATTCATCGCCATTGGTGGGGAAGAAATTCTGTCTAAGTACAATGCAAACGACCTTCTAGATATCAAGGGTCTTGCTGTTTACCCGGGTTTAATTGATGCACATTGTCATTTTTATCAACTAGGTCTAGCACAAGAACAAGTCGATCTACGCGGATCAAAAAGCGTGGAAGAAATTATTGACCGTATTAAAGCCCACCTAGAAGAAAATAACGATGAGGTTATTTTAGGTCGAGGTTGGGACCAAAACCTGTGGGAAGAAAAAGTTTTCCCAAATAAAGCAGCACTAGATCAAGCATTTCCGGGGAAACTCGTTATTCTTGAACGTGTAGATGGACATGCTGCTTATGTGAATAGTGAAGTATTAAATCGAGCTAAAATTACCGCTAAAACCAAAGTAGATGGAGGCGAAGTGATTTTGGAAAATGGAACCCCTTCCGGTGTTTTAGTAGATAAAGCATCAGACCTCGCCTATGCTATTCTTCCAGCACCTAGCGTTGAAAAGAAAATTCGTGCCCTTAAAAAAGCAGAAGCCATTGCCTTTGAAAACGGTTTAACTACTGTAGATGATGCTGGACTAAACCGTGACATACTTGAATTAATTGACAGCTTACACACTAGCAAGCAGCTAAAAATTCGTGTGTATGGAATGATCTCAAACGCCAAAGAAAACCTTGAACATTACCTTAACAAAGGAATTTCACAAACAGAACGACTAACCATACGTTCTGTGAAAGTTTATGCTGACGGGGCGTTAGGAAGCCGCGGTGCAGCCTTGAAGTCACCGTATGCAGACGATCCTAAAAACACAGGATTATTCTTGACCACAAAACAACAAATAGAAGACCTAGCCTTAGTGTTGGCTGAAAAAGGCTTTCAAATGAATACCCATGCTATTGGTGATGCGGCCAATCAAGTTGTACTAGATGCCTACACCAAAGCATTGGTTGATGTTGAAGATCCGCGCTGGCGGGTAGAGCATGCCCAAGTGGTAGAAAAACAAGATTTAGAAAAATTTGGACCAAAAGTTATACCTTCCGTTCAGCCTACTCACGCCACAAGCGATATGGAATGGGCCGATGAACGATTAGGTGAAGAACGTGTACAAAATGCCTACACCTATAAAGAACTTTTAGATTGGGCAGGGAAGCTTGCCTTGGGTACAGACTTTCCAGTTGAGAAAGTAAATCCTCTACACACTTTCTATGCTGCTGTGGCACGTAAATCATTAGAAGGTAATCCACAAGGCGGCTATCAAACCGCCAACGCCCTTTCGCGTTCAGAAGCTTTAAAAGGAATGACAAGTTGGGCGGCTTACGCCAACTTTGAAGAAGATTTTAAAGGCAGTATTGAAATTGGAAAAGTAGCCGATCTTGTTATCTTGTCGAAAGACATCATGACAGTAAAAGAATCTGAAATACTACAGGCAAAAGTTGTAGCAACCCTGATGGACGGTGAGGTTGTCTATCAACTAAACAACAAATAGTCGCTTTAAATAATTAAGCGCTACGCAATAATCAGCCATAACTAGTTGATTTTATTTAAACATTATCTTTTTTTGATTGATAAAATTAATTAGAATACCCCTTGTTGATTAAAAACTATAATTTGTTATTACTTTTGGGACAAATTATTAAACTATGTGTGGTATTGTATGTGCCTTTGATTTAAAACAATCGTCAGAAGAACTTCGTCCTCAAATTTTGGAAATGTCTAAACGCATTCGCCATCGCGGACCAGACTGGAGTGGAATATTCTCAAATGAAAAAGCCCTAATGGGACATGAGCGTTTAGCCATTGTAGACCCAACATCTGGAAACCAACCCCTATACAGTCAAGACGGACGCTATGTACTCGCAGCCAACGGAGAGATATACAACCACCAAGAATTGCGTAAACAATTTGAAGGAAAATACAGCTTTTCAACCGCCTCAGACTGTGAGGTAATTTTAGCACTATATCAGGAAAAAGGACCTGCTTTTGTAGATGACATGAATGGAAT
>WTJU01000136.1:2763-10994 GCA_011526285.1 Candidatus Arcticimaribacter sp. | reverse complement strand
AATACAACAAGTATTGATGACATTCACGATGCTTTGGCAGATGCTGTACACCGTCAACTAATGAGTGACGTGCCCTACGGTGTTTTGCTCTCTGGAGGTCTTGATTCTTCTGTTACCTCTGCCTTGGCCAAACGCTTTGCATCCAAACGTGTAGAGAGTGGAGACGAGCAAACTGCTTGGTGGCCCCAGTTGCACTCCTTCTCGGTAGGACTAGAAGGCTCACCCGATCTTGCAGCTGCACAAAAAGTAGCTGATCATATTGGCACCGTTCACCACGAAATAAAATTCACCATTCAAGAAGGTTTAGATGCCATTCGCGATGTGATCTATCACCTCGAAACCTATGACATAACCACCGTACGTGCTTCAACCCCCATGTACCTGATGGCGAGGGCCATAAAAGCCCTGGGAATCAAAATGGTTCTCTCTGGAGAAGGCGCCGATGAGCTTTTTGGTGGCTACTTATACTTCCACAAAGCACCTACAGCCAAAGATTTTCACGAAGAAACCGTTCGAAAACTAGATAAACTCCATCAATACGATTGTTTGCGTGCAAACAAGTCGTTGGCTGCTTGGGGTATCGAAGGACGTGTTCCTTTCTTAGACAAAGAGTTTATGGATGTAGCCATGCGCATCAATCCACAAGACAAAATGATTAACCAAGAGCGTATGGAAAAATGGGTCGTGCGAAAAGCATTTGAAGAATATCTCCCAGAAAGCGTTGCTTGGCGACAAAAAGAGCAATTCTCAGACGGAGTTGGCTACAGTTGGATAGACACCCTCAAAGAAGTGGTAGAAGAAGCTGTAAGCGACGAACAAATGGCTAATGCACACTATCGTTTCCCAGCACAAACCCCTCAAAACAAAGAAGAGTTCTATTACCGCTCAATTTTTGAAGAACATTTCCCCTCAGAAGCTGCTGCCTTATGCGTACCCTCAGTCCCCTCAGTGGCCTGTAGTACACCCATCGCTTTAGAGTGGGATGAAGCCTTTAAAAACATGAACGATCCTAGCGGTAGAGCCGTGGCGAAAGTCCATGATGATGCCTACTAATATCAAGACAGGATACAACTAAAATTAAGGGGTTAATCACTCCCTTTTTTTATTCCATTTATCCACATAAAATGTTGATAACTTAAAGGGATTGAAGCTAGTGTTTACGCGCTATTGGGGTGGATATTCCGTATATTTGGAAGACGTCCGAAAATGACGTTTTTTTAAAACCAAAATATATGAGTGAAACACCACAAAATCCCCAGTATTCTGCCGATAGTATTCAGGCGCTGGAAGGAATGGAGCACGTGCGTATGCGCCCCTCCATGTACATTGGTGATGTAGGCGTTCGTGGACTCCATCATTTAGTTTACGAAGTAGTAGATAATTCCATTGACGAAGCCCTTGCAGGTCACTGTGATACCATTACAGTAACCATAAACGAAGACAATTCAATTACCACCCAAGATAACGGACGAGGGATTCCCGTAGGAATCCACAAAAAAGAAGGTGTTTCTGCACTAGAAGTTGTAATGACAAAAATTGGTGCAGGAGGGAAGTTTGACAAAGATTCTTACAAAGTATCAGGAGGATTGCACGGGGTAGGAGTATCCTGTGTTAATGCCCTTTCTGAATCCCTAAAAGCTACCGTTTACCGAGAAGGGAAGATCTGGGAACAAGAATACGAGCGTGGAAAACCCCACTATGCTGTTCGTGAAGCAGGAGCAACTGATAAAAGAGGGACCACCGTTACATTTAAACCCGACCCTCAAATATTCCAGCAAACCCTAGAATACAACTATGACACTCTGGCCAATCGAATGCGTGAATTGGCTTATTTGAATAAGGGAATCACCATAGTCATGGAAGATCGTCGACAAAAAGACGAAAAAGGGGAATTTATTTCAGAGACCTTTCATTCTCAAGAAGGGCTAAAAGAATTTATTACCTTCTTAGATGAAACCCGAGAAGCCATCATTCAGGAAGTAATTGCTATCGAGGGAGAGAAAAATGGAATCCCCGTTGAAGTGGCCATGATTTATAACACTTCCTTCTCTGAAAACTTACACTCCTATGTAAACAACATTAATACCCACGAAGGGGGTACCCATCTTTCTGGATTTCGAAGAGGATTAACCTCTACCTTAAAGAAATACGCAGACAGTTCAGGAATGCTTGACAAGCTAAAGTTTGAAATCAGTGGTGACGATTTTCGTGAAGGACTTACAGCCATTGTATCTGTTAAAGTTGCAGAACCACAATTTGAAGGCCAAACAAAAACCAAACTGGGGAACCGTGAGGTAACCTCAGCCGTTTCGCAGGCCGTTTCTGAGATGTTAGAGAACTATTTGGAAGAAAACCCTAACGATGCCAAAACCATTGTGCAAAAGGTGATTCTTGCTGCCCAAGCACGTCATGCGGCGCGTAAAGCCAGAGAAATGGTACAACGCAAAACCGTTATGAGTGGAGGTGGCTTACCGGGGAAACTATCCGATTGCTCAGAGCAAGACCCTGCGCAGTGTGAAGTCTTCTTAGTCGAGGGAGATTCGGCAGGAGGAACAGCCAAACAAGGGCGAGACCGTAACTTCCAAGCAATATTACCACTGCGAGGTAAAATCCTCAACGTTGAAAAAGCCATGCAACACAAGGTTTTTGAAAATGAGGAAATCCGCAACATCTATACTGCCCTTGGCGTAACCATAGGTACAGAAGAAGACAGTAAAGCCTTAAACCTAGAAAAATTAAGGTACCATAAAGTTGTAATTATGTGTGATGCAGACGTTGATGGAAGCCACATTTCAACACTAATTCTCACGTTCTTCTTCCGTTACATGCGGGAGTTGGTTGAGTCTGGCTATGTGTACATAGCAACTCCACCATTATACCTCGTGAAAAAGGGTGCCAAAAAGGAATATGCTTGGAATGATGACCAACGCGACCAGTTAATGCAACAATACGGTCAAGGAGCATCCATACAGCGTTACAAAGGACTTGGAGAAATGAATGCAGAACAGCTTTGGGATACTACCATGAATCCTGAGTTCAGAACATTGCGTCAAGTGACCATTGAAAGTGGAAGTGAAGCCGATCGTATCTTCTCTATGTTGATGGGAGACGAGGTTCCACCACGTCGTGATTTTATTGAGCGCAATGCAGTCTATGCCAATATTGATGCGTAAATTTGCAGCGTTAAACTTATTATCTCAAAAACCAAAACAATGAAAGTAACTGTTGTCGGGGCTGGAAACGTAGGAGCCTCATGTGCAGAATATATTGCGATTAAACGAATTGCTAGTGAAGTGGTGTTGCTCGACATCAAAGAAGGCTTTGCAGAAGGGAAAGCATTAGACCTTACCCAAACAGCCACAACCTTAGGATTTAATACGCGTATCACCGGAGTTACCAACGACTACACTGCTACTGCCGGTAGTGATGTTGTTGTGATTACCTCTGGAATTCCACGTAAACCTGGGATGACCCGTGAAGAGTTGATCGGAATCAACGCTGGAATCGTGCAATCTGTGGCAGCGTCAGTTTTGAAAAATTCTCCTGATGCAACCATCGTTGTAGTTTCTAACCCCATGGACACCATGACGTATTTGGCGTTGAAAGCAACAGGTCTGCCAAAAAATCGCATTATTGGAATGGGAGGAGCACTCGACAGTTCACGCTTTAAAACCTATCTCTCAAAAGCCTTAGACAAGCCTGCAAACGATATTCAAGGAATGGTGATTGGTGGTCATGGAGATACAACCATGATCCCGTTAACACGTTTGGCTAGTTATAACGGAACCCCTGTTAGCCAGCACCTTTCAGAAGAAAAATTAGAAGAAGTAGCAGCAGCTACTATGGTTGGTGGTGCAACCCTCACCAAACTATTAGGTACCTCTGCTTGGTATGCTCCGGGTGCATCGGTTGCCTATTTGGTAGACAGCATCATTAACGACCAAAAACGCATGATCCCTTGCTCAGTATATCTCGAAGGAGAATACGGTCAAAATGACATTTGCATTGGCGTACCATGTATTATTGGTAAAGGAGGTGTTGAAGCAATTGTAGACGTTAAATTGAATGAAGCAGAACAAGCGAAATTTGATCAAAGCGCTCAAGCAGTTCGCACCATGAATGACGCATTGGGTAGCGTATTGAGCTAGTCAATTTTTTTAGAACATTTTACAGTAAAACGAAATCGCAGTCTAAAGTTGCTAAATGCTTGAGTAAACTTTATATTTGCGAGCCTCGTAATTAGGCCTAAATATTATAGCATGCAAAATAATGGATTAGTTAAACTATTCGCTTTCCTTTTTGGAATCGTTAGTATTTATCAACTCTCTTTTACTTTTATCGCTAGCAATCAAGAAGCTAAGGCAAAAGCCTATGCCCAACAAATGATTGCTGAAGATCAAGAAGATTTTATTGCCCTACGCGAAATAGCTGAGGTGCAATACCTCGATTCAATAGGAGGACAATCGCTTTACGGCTTCACTTCCTACAACGATGCCAAAGGAAAAGAGTTAAACAAAGGATTAGATTTAAAAGGGGGAATCAATGTAATTCTCCAAATCTCTGTTCGAGACATCCTCAAGGGCTTGGCAGACTATAGCAAGAACCCAGTGTTCAACCAAGCGTTAGATGAAGCAGATGTTCTTCAGAAAAACTCAAACGATCCTTATGTTGAGTCGTTCTTTGTTGCTTTTGAAAACATTAAAGGAAGCACTAATCTAGCAGACCCAGATATATTTGCGAATCGCACATTGAGCGAGCAAATCAATTTTGAGATGAGCGATGAGGAAGTTCGTCCTATCATTCGTCGAAAAATTGATGAGTCCATCATTTCAGCTTTTGAAGTTCTTCGCAAGCGTATCGATAAATTTGGAGTTACCCAACCCAACATTCAACGTCTTGGAACTTCAGGACGTATTTTAGTTGAGTTACCAGGTGCAAAAGACGTTGAACGTGTTAAAAACTTACTACAAAGCACAGCACAACTAGAGTTTTGGGAGACCTACAAAAACGAACAATTCTTTGCTTTCCTTAACCAAGCCAACGAAGTTGTAAAAGAAATTGAAGCCGCTACTGTTGTGACTGAGGAAGAAAAATCAGAAGACTCTGCCATTGATGATCTTTTAGCTGATGTAGAAGCACAAGATTCTATCACACCTTCAGCTGCCAATCCTATTTTAGATTTGGTTCGCGGATACGGCTATCAAGGAGGACCTGTTTTGGCGCAGTTTGCTAAAAAAGACATGGAGAAGGTTCAGGCATACCTTGATCTTCCAGAAGTAAGAAAATTATTACCCGCTAACCTGCGTTACGTAACCTTTGCTTGGGGAAAACCCAATCCGAATGCTGATATCATAGACCTTTATGTAATCAAATCTAACCGCGATGGTATTCCCCCATTAAGCGGTGGAGTAATTGTAGATGCTGTTCAAACCTACAGCCAAATTGGTCAACCTGCTGTGTCTATGCAAATGGATGCCAAAGGAGCACGCATTTGGGAAAACATGACAGGAAAAGCCTTTAAAGACGGAAGCAGTATTGCCATTGTACTTGATGATGTTGTTTATTCAGCACCAGGCGTTAATAACGGCGCCATTGCTGGAGGTCGTTCCGAAATTACAGGAAGCTTTACCCTTAATGAAGCCATTGACTTAGCAAACGTACTTCGTGCGGGTAAACTACCTGCCTCTGCTGAGATCATTCAATCTGAAATAGTTGGGCCATCTTTAGGAAAAGAAGCCATCCAAAGCGGTATTTATTCCTTCCTAATCGCCTTGCTTATTGTTTTAGTATGGATGATATTCTACTACGGTTCATCTGGATTGTTTGCAGACATTGCATTGGCATTAAACATCTTATTGATTTTTGGAATACTAGCAGGACTCGGAGCAGTACTAACACTTCCCGGAATTGCAGGTATCGTTTTAACCATTGGTATCTCTGTTGATGCTAACGTACTTATCTTTGAGCGAATTCGCGAAGAATTACGCAAAGGGAAAGGACCACAGAAAGCAGTAAACGACGGATTTAATAACGCATTGTCTTCCATCTTAGACGCCAACATCACTACAGGATTAACTGCCTTGATATTATTCGTCTTTGGAACAGGACCCATCAAAGGATTTGCAACTACCTTATTAATTGGTATTGGAACTTCCTTGTTTACAGCAATCTTCATTACCCGTTTATTTGTTGATGGACGTTTGTTCAATGGTAAAAAAGTGAGCTTCTCTACCAAAGCAACTGAAGGTTTACTATCCAACCTATCATTTGGTTTCTTGAGTAAACGAAAAGTAGCCTATATCGTTTCTGGTGCATTGATTCTAGTTAGTCTTGCTTCATTAACTGTAAACGGTTTAAACCAAGGCGTTGATTTCGTGGGAGGACGTTCATACACAGTTCGTTTTGACCAAATCATGAATCCTGCTGAGGTTGAAAAAGGCCTCGTAGATGCCTTTGGTAGTGCTGAGGTTAAAACCTTTGGTGAAGACAATCAGCTAAAAATCACAACCAAGTATAAAATAGAGGAAGAAGGTTCTGCTGTTGATCAAGAAATCTACACCAAGCTTTACGAATCGCTTCAAAACTATTTACCTGACGGTTATTCGTTTGACCAATTCATTAATGGTGCCGAAGATAAAACTGTGGGAATAATGTCGTCAATTAAAGTGGGACCAACCATTGCAGATGACATCAAGAACAACTCTTACCTTGCAGTTATTGGTTCCTTGATAGTTGTTTTCCTTTACATTTTATTGCGCTTTAGAAAATGGCAATTCTCCCTTGGGGCAGTTGCTGCAGTTTTCCACGACGTATTGATTGTACTTGGGATCTTCTCTTTGACCTACAGTATAATGCCCTTTAACATGGAGATTAATCAAGCCTTTATTGCTGCGATTCTGACCGTAATTGGGTACTCCTTAAACGATACCGTAGTTGTATTTGACCGTATTCGTGAATACACCAACGATCACCCAAAATGGAAATTAGGAGATACCGTTGATAGCGCATTAAACTCAACCTTAAGTCGTACACTTAATACCTCTTTAACCACTTTATTGGTGTTGTTAGCCATCTTTATCTTTGGTGGAGAATCTATTAGAGGATTCATGTTTGCCTTAATTGTTGGGGTATTGGTAGGAACCTATTCTTCTGTATTCATTGCAACACCTGTAATGTTTGACACCCAGAAGAAAAAAGAAGAAGAAGCGTAAGCTCATTACTTATCATATAGTTAAAAAATCCCGGTAATCTACCGGGATTTTTTTATTTGGAAAAGGGTGTTTTAAGGTACTTAAACCTTATGCTTTAAATAGTTTTGAATGTGTGCTAGATGGTGCTTAGAATGCCACGCATAAAAATAAACCACCTCGGCCAACGGGAAATTCTCTTCACGCTCTGGGTGATCGTATGCTCGTTTAAGCTCTTCATCACTCAACTGCTCAAAGAAGTAGGCCCAACGTTGGTGAACGCCTTCTAAAATCTTTACACTAGCTTCAACCGCTACTGCAGTAGTATCTGGCGATTTTTCTGCCCAGTCCTTTTCTGCGTACCCTTTAATGGTTGGCGTATCTTCTAAGAAAGCATATTTACAGCGCATATACGAATGCATGTGTGAATCGGCAATATGATGCACCAATTGCTGAATGGTCCATCCTCCTGGGCGGTAGGGTTGCTTTAAATCATTTGCATCGCAGGCTGCTAGGGTTTCTTTTAATGCTTTAGGGAATGTTTTAAGTACCGTAATAGCATCTTTAATGTCCTTAGCGGTAAAAGTTGCTTTGGGTTGGTAGTTTCCTATGGGATATTGCCATTGGGCTAAAGAAAGCTCCATTTTATGCGGTTTTAAGTGCTCTTGTTCTGTACATCACAATAATTCCTGCAATAATTAACGGAACACTAAGCCACTGTCCTGTTGAAAGTGCAGGAAGGAAAGTCTCAAAGCCCCCTTGACTTTCTTTAACGAACTCTACTAAAAAGCGTATGCTAAATAAAACAGACATGAATACCCCAACAAGGAATCCATCCTGACGATTCAATCCTTTTCGATAGAGATAGCGCAAAAAGAAAAACAAAATAAAGTAAGCGAACGCTTCATACAATTGCGCAGGGTGTCGTGGTAACATTTCACCGCGGTTTGCAAAGACAACCCCAAAATTATTACCAGTGTAATTCCCGACAATCTCTGAATTAAAAAAGTTCCCAATACGAACAAAACCCGCCCCAAGTGTGGT
>WTJU01000136.1:0-2663 GCA_011526285.1 Candidatus Arcticimaribacter sp. | reverse complement strand
CAATCTCTGAATTAAAAAAGTTCCCAATACGAACAAAACCCGCCCCAAGTGTGGTGGGTATAATGAGTCGATCTAGTATCCATGCCAGCGGTTTATAGGCGTTGAAGCGTTGATAAATGATAATTCCAAACAATATGCCTAGCGCTGCACCATGACTTGCTAATCCGCGGAATCCAACAAAAGAATATCCACCCTCTGCATTAGAAGATATGGGAAGCAATACTTCAATTAAATGATTTTGATAGTAGGTCCAGTCATAAAAAAATACATGGCCTAATCGTGCACCTAGCAAGGTTGAAATCACGATATAAAACAACATAGATTCAAGTGTATCTATAGCAACCTTCTCTTTGAGGTACATTTTTTTCATGATGTTGTACCCCAAGCTAAAGGCGATAACAAACATCAAACTATAGTAGTGAATGCCAAAGCTTCCGAGTTTAAAAAGTGTTGTGCTTGGCTCCCAGTGAAGTTTGAGTAGAATCATGTGTTTGGTTTGCTATAAAAGTATCGAAAAAAAATGAGATTGTTGCTTTCTAAGGCACAGGATCATATCCTCCTTTTGCCCAAGGGTGACAGCGTAAAATACGACGAAGAGTCAACCAACTTCCTTTAATTAGTCCGTGTTTCTTTAAGGCTTCAATGCCATAGTGAGAGCAGGTTGGGCTGTACTTGCAACTGGGTGGAAGTAGGGGGGAAATTCCAACTTGATACCCACGAATCAAAAAAATAAAAAAAGTTTTTAGTGGGTTTTTCATGTGAATAGTTAGAGGCTAAAAGTAGTGCCTTCCTTCCCGTCTTTGAGTTGAACACCCAAGGCAATTAATTCATCGCGAATACGGTCTGAAGTAGCGAAGTCTTTGTTGTCTCTAGCTTGCTTTCGAATTTCGATGAGCATGTTTATTGTTCCCTCTAATGCATTGGTTACTTTTTCATCAGACTCTGTAGCGCCTATTTCTAGCCCTAAAACCTCTTGTGTAAATGCATTCATCTTTTCACTTAAAGCAGCTAAATCTTCTTTAGAAACACTCGCTTTCTTGTTGTGAACCGCATTGATGAATTTTACAGCATCAAAAAGTTGTGCAATGAGTAACGGACTGTTAAAATCGTCATTCATGGCTTGGTAGCACTTGGCTTCCCATGTAGTTATATCAAATCCTTCTGTAGTAGTACTGATGTCTAATTGACTCAGAAGCCCCATCCCTTCAGAAAGACGTTGGAACCCTTTTTCAGAAGCCAGTAAGGCTTCTTCACTAAGGTCTACAATGCTTCTATAATGCGCCTGTAAAAGGAAAAAACGCGTAACAGCTGGGGAGAACGCTTTGGTGAAAATAGCATTCTCGCCACTAAACATCTCATCAGGTAAAATATTGTTACCGGTAGATTTTGCCATTTTCTTTCCATTCAATGTCAACATATTGGCGTGGAGCCAATAGTTTACTGGAGTGGTTTTATTAATGGCTTCGGCTTGTGCTATTTCACATTCGTGATGCGGGAATTTTAAATCCATTCCGCCCCCATGAATATCAAATTGTTCACCCAAATACTTTGTACTCATGGCAGTACACTCTAGGTGCCAACCCGGAAAACCGTCGCTCCAAGGAGCAGGCCAACGCATAATGTGCTGTGGTTCGGCTTTTTTCCAAAGCGCAAAATCTTGAGGATTGCGTTTATCGCTCTGGCCGTCTAGCGTTCGGGTGTTATGAATAAGGTCTTCTATGTTGCGACCACTTAACTTTCCGTATTTGTGGTCTGCATTGAATTTGATGACATCAAAATAAACCGATCCATTTACCTCATAGGCATAACCAGCCTCAAGGATTCCCTTAATGATTTCAATTTGTTCAATTATATGTCCCGTTGCTGTTGGTTCAATGCTAGGGGGGAGGGTGTTTAGTTTTTCTAAGGTTTGATGAAAATCAACAGTATACCGTTGAACCACCTCCATAGGTTCAATTTGTTCAATTCTCGCTTTTTTTGCAATGCGATCTTCTCCCTCATCCGCATCGTTTTCTAAATGTCCAGCATCAGTAATGTTTCGAACATAGCGCACCTTGTAGCCCAAATGCTTTAGGTAACGGTAAATGAGATCAAAAGAAATAAATGTGCGGCAGTTCCCTAGGTGAACATTGCTGTAAACCGTTGGTCCGCAAACATACATACCAACATAATTTTCAGTAATTGGAGTAAATACTTCTTTCTTTCCACTTAGGGAGTTGTATACTGAAAGGGAGGACATTAAAATTCTGTTTCTATTTTGATGTAATCTAGGAACTCTTGTTTCTTGTTTTGGTCTTGAAAAATACCGCCAAATTCTGCAGTTACAGTGCTGCTGGTAATATCACTAATACCACGGGCATTCACACAAAGGTGTTTGGCATCGATAACACAAGCCACATCTTTTGTATTGAGTACTTTTTGTAATTCTTCTACAATTTGCATGGTAAGTCGCTCTTGTACTTGTGGACGCTGTGCGTAGTATTGCACAATACGATTCATTTTTGACAGCCCTACAACGGTACCATTAGATACGTAGGCCACATGTGCTTTTCCAACAATGGGGAGCAAGTGATGTTCGCAAGTAGAGTAGAGGGTGATGTTTTTTTCTACCAACATTTCCCCATACTTGTATTTGTTTTCAAAGGTTGAGGCTTTGGGTTTTT
>WTJU01000129.1:21126-22282 GCA_011526285.1 Candidatus Arcticimaribacter sp. | reverse complement strand
CAGAAGAAGGATAAAAACCCCTACCTTTGTGCGCTGTGCAAAAAAAGATCAACATACAAAACAAACGCGCCCGCTTTGAGTATGAATTACTCGACCAATACACTGCTGGCATTGTCTTAACGGGAACAGAGATTAAATCCATCCGCTTGAGCAAAGCTTCTATTGCCGAAAGTTTTTGTGAGTTTAACGACTTTGGCGAGTTGTTTGTGGTTAATATGCACATTGAAGAATATGCTTGGGGCACCCACTACAATCATCGTCCCAAAGCAGAGCGAAAATTATTGCTCAACAAACGCGAATTGCGAAAGCTAGAAAAAGAAGTTAAAAATGTGGGGCTTACCATTGTTCCCCTCCGTGTTTTTATCAGTGACAAAGGCCATGCAAAACTGGTCATTGCCCTTGCCAAAGGAAAAAAACTGTACGACAAACGAGAAACCATTAAGGACCGCGATAACAAACGCGACCTTGACCGTATTAAAAAAGCACATCGTAAATAAGCTTTTGGTATATCGCTAATGTTCATTTTGTCTCAAAATAAAATGAGCACTAATGCACACCTAACATCTATTCCATTTATTTCCAGTACAGGTTTGCTTTCCAAATCTAAAATTATTTGGTTTATAATATAAACTACTTTATATTTGAACAACTTAAATCTATTTATCATGACAAAAAAAGAATTTACACCAGAACAGCAACTTAAACGCATAGAAGAAATGGTCTTTGAAGCGCGTATTCGCTTTGAAGACAACGGATTTGCCTATATTTTATGGGGCGCAGTAATTGCGGTAGCGAGTTTTTCGCAAGCCTATCTTATTCACCTAGAAAAGTACACCATTAGCTGGTATCCCTACTTATTAATGCCTTTGGTTGGTCTATTTACTTTTGTTTACTATGCCAAAAAAGAGCGAAAGAAGAAAAACCCTATCAACACCATTTACTCGCGGGTATGGATATTTACTTCTGTCAACGTGATGTTATTGGCGTTTGCTTTTAACAGTTACCTACAAGAAAGCTTAGTCGCCATAATATTGATCTTATTAGGTATGGCCACTTTAATTTCAGGCAGTATCATTCGTTCAAACATTGTTTTAGCAAGTGGACTTCTACTGGAGCTAAGTGGCTTTGGGGCTTTTTTCTTGTCTTGGGAACAGCA
>WTJU01000129.1:12111-21026 GCA_011526285.1 Candidatus Arcticimaribacter sp. | reverse complement strand
GAAGCAGAAGGGTACTTTTCGGTTGAGAAAAGCTTTAAAAACAACTACCCCCACACACAATTGGAGATTACCCCTGCGGGGGAAAAGGCGTTTAAAGACTACTTAAAAGCCCTGAAAAGCTATTTCTAAATCACTAAAAAAGGCTTAACTCTTGTCTTTCAACATGGGAACAAAGCGAAATTCCCCAAAGGTTTCTTTATCAAATGTTTTTTCACCTGTTCGGGTGAAGCGATGCATGATTTGTGGGTCATTGCCAATGGGAATAACCAAGCGTCCGCCAATTTTTAATTGACTGAGTAGTGCTTTGGGAACAAAAGGCGCCCCAGCAGTTACTAAGATCGCATCAAAAGGAGCATCATCGGGTAAACCAAGGTAGCCATCGCCCAATAGGTATTTTTTAGGGCGCAGCCCTAATTGCTCAAACAAGCGCTGGGTTTTTTTAAACAACTCACGCTGGCGCTCAATGGTGAATATTTGCGCATTCATCGCCCTCAAGATAGCGGTTTGATAGCCAGAGCCTGTACCAATTTCTAATACCTTATCTCCCGGTTTTATAGCGATAAGCTCTGATTGAAAAGCTACGGTATAGGGGTGTGAAATGGTTTGCTCTGCTGCAATTGGGTAGGCTTTGTTTTTATAAGCGTGTGCCGCTAAGCCTGCATCCATAAACCAATGACGTGGCACAAAGGCTAAAGCATCAATCACAGCGGGGTCGCTAATGCCTTTTTCTTTGAGTAAGTTGACCAACTGCATGCGCTGGCCTTGATGCTTGGGCGAATCTTGTGGTAATTGCATGTTGTCAAAAATACATTTTATTCACAGGAGAAAAGCTTTGGTCGAAAAAAATTAAGGCGAAAAGTGTACCTTTAAACCACACAAAAATTACCGCATTGAAAAAGCAATTAACCGTTGGTGTTTTAGGCGCCGGACATTTAGGAAAAATACATCTTCGTTTACTCAATGAATCTGAACGCTATACTCTGGTGGGGTTTTATGATCCTGATGTTGACGCGAGTAAAGCGCTGGCTGAATCTGCTGGCTACACTTACTTTGAGCGACAAGAAGACCTAATCGCCGCCTGTGAGGTTATTGATATTGTTACCCCTACCCTTTTTCATCATAGCATAGCCAAAAGCTGTATTGCAGCTGGGAAGCATATTTTTATTGAAAAACCCATCACACATACCGTGGCAGAAGCCGAAGAATTGGTGGCACTCGCCGCAGCAAAAAAGGTGAAAGGTCAGGTGGGGCATGTAGAGCGTTTTAATCCGGCCTACAAAGCAGTAAAAGACAATTTAGGTTCTCCCATGTTTGTAGAGTCGCACCGTTTGGCAGAATTTAATCCAAGAGGGACAGATGTTTCGGTTGTTTTAGATTTAATGATTCATGATATTGATATCATTTTAAGTGTTATTTCATCGCCTGTGAAACATATTTCAGCCTCGGGTGTTGCGGTAGTAAGCGAAACGCCAGACATTGCAAACGCACGTATTGAGTTTGAAAACGGAGCGGTAGCCAATTTAACCGCTAGCCGAATTTCTTTGAAAAACATGCGAAAACTGCGCTTCTTCCAGAAGGAGGCCTATATCTCTGTTGATTTTTTCACCAAAAAAGTAGAGGTCGTTAAAATGAAAGACGCGCCAGCACAACCTGATGAATTTGCTTTAATCCTCCAAAATGCAGAGGGTGTGAAAAAACAAATCTATTTCGATCCGCCAGAGGTTAAAGATTCTAATGCAATTCTAGAAGAATTGGAAACCCTTGCGGATGCAATTGAAAACAACACTGAACCAATTGTACCGCTAACCCACGCTACTGAAGCTTTGCGTGTTGCCCACCAAATTATTGACTGCTTTTAAGCCAAAAAGGTTGAGATATGCCCCATTTAGCTCCCCTAGTACTCGCTTTTCCGCAGCAAACAGATCTAGTCTCTAGTTCATTTAAAAACGTTCGTGGCCCTGCTGTTTTTTTAGAATGCCTAAAGCATTCCAACTGGTCTGAAGTGAAACAGGCGGTAGACCATCTTTTTGAAAAGAAAGAATACCACCCTCAGGAAGCACAGCATTATTGGTACCGTATCACACAAAACAACTTGGTTTTTGAGGGAATTCTAACAGGGGTTGCGTTAGAAAACAACAGTACACCCATCAGCACCCACGAAAACGTCTTAAATGAACGCGTACAGCTTTTCTCTGATTATTTAACCCAAGTTAACCGGCAAGCAGAACCCTTGCTTTTGGTTCATGAATCCCCCGACTTTTCTACCCAGCTAAAGGAACAAATTTGCACCAAAACCCCAAATTTTAGCTTCACGATTGCACAGGAAAAACATGAGCTTTGGGGTGTCCCTCCAGCACAAGCTAAAGCACTTGAAACGTTTGCATTAAACACCCCACAGTTGCACTTGGCAGATGGGCACCACCGCTTAGCCAGCACACTAGATTGGGGGAAAAAGCAGCAAGAACAAGCCGTAGTTTTAGCCTTTATTTTAGCGCATGATCAACTCACTACCGACAGTTTTTTATGGGCCTTCAAAGAAGACACTCTACTAGAGAATACACGAGCAAAACAGCTTGACTATAATCCAGACCTTCCCCTGTGGGTACAAACAAAAAAAGGCATTCATTCATTTGCTGTACCCGAGAATGAAAACACTGTACTTTACCTTTACCACGAACTACTAGGAGGACCAAAAGCGTTAAAAAACACGAAAATTGATTATTTCCCTCAAGGGAAAATGCCGCTGCATCTTCGCACCAACTATGCCGCTATTTTTGGTTACACTTCGCTTAAAATTGAAGAAATTATAGCCCTCGCCAAACAACAAATCAAACTCCCACCAAAAAGTACCTACATACTCCCAAAGCTACCTACAGGGCTTTTTATTGCTCCCCTTACTGAGGGCTAAAGAATTGGATAAAAAACCGCTTTATTTTGGTGGCTAACGTATCTTTGTTAAATGAACATTGCAGACAATCTTAACCAACTTCGTTCGTCCGTACCAGCACATGTAACATTGGTTGCTGTTTCTAAAACAAAACCACAGGAAGATCTACTAGAAGCTTATGCCGCAGGACAGCGCGTGTTTGGAGAAAACAAGATACAAGAGATGACCGCCAAATATGAAGCATTGCCCAAAGACATTGCATGGCACATGATTGGCCATGTTCAAAGCAACAAGGTGAAATACATGGCGCCCTATGTTTCCTTGATTCACGGGGTTGACCGTGAAAAACTTCTAAAAGAAATAAATAAACAAGCCAGCAAACACGAACGTGTAATTGATTGTTTATTGCAAATTCATATCGCGAAAGAAGAAACTAAATTTGGCCTGAGTGAGGAGGAACTCTTTGGTATTCTTCAAAGTGATGTAAGCACTACCTACCCCAATGTTCGCGTGGTAGGATTGATGGGCATGGCGACATTCACCGATAACAAAGCACAGATAAAAGCTGAGTTTGAAACACTCAAATCGCTCTATGAAAAAGCAAAGGAACACATCACCACCTTCCATACACTTTCCATGGGCATGAGCGGAGATTATTCCCTTGCAATAGAAGCTGGTAGCACAATGATTCGCGTGGGAAGTAAAATTTTTGGGGCACGAAATTACTGAGATGTACGCGATTGTTGATGTAGAAACTACTGGAGGAAAATTTAATGAAGAGGGCATTACAGAAATTGCCATCTACCGCTTTGACGGAACTAAAATCGTAGATCAGTTTTCTTCACTCGTCAACCCGCAACGCGAGATACAGCCCTTTGTTCAACGACTTACAGGTATTAACAGTAAAATGCTTGTGAATGCCCCAAAGTTTTTTGAAGTAGCTAAACGCATTGTAGAAATCACCGAAGATGCGGTATTGGTTGCCCACAATGCCGAATTTGATTACCGCATTATACGAACCGAATTCAAACGTTTGGGATTTGAATTTGAACGCCGATCGCTCTGCACTGTTGACTTGGCCCAGAAGTTACTCCCCGAGCAAGCTTCCTACAAACTTGGAAAACTTGTTCGCTCGTTGGGCATTCCTATTTCAGATGTTCACCGAGCGCACGGTGATGCGCAAGCCACTGTTGAACTCTTTAAGGTTTTACTTGAAAAAGACAGCGAAAAGGAAATTATTTCTGCCCATGTAAAAATTCTCAACAAGAAACAAGTTCCCAGTAAATACCTCAGTATTATTGATGAATTACCTACAGAAACAGGGGTGTATTACATTCACAACCAGGCAGGTAACATTATCTATATTGGAAAAAGTAAAAACATTAAAAAGCGAGTACTAAGTCATTTAACCGCTAAAGCGCGAAAAGCTGAAAAGATTCAAAAGGCTATACATCGTGTGAGTTTTGAATTATGTGGCAATGAATGTTTGGCTTTGTTAAAAGAGCAGAACGAGATTAAAAAAAATCAACCCCGGCTCAATCACGCACTTAAATACCGTCACTTTCCCATGGGAATTCGGCGTGACATTTCTTCCCCCTACCACCGTTTGTTGATTGAGCAAGTACGGCAGGAAAATGAATACTTAGAGGTGTTTAAAAATAAGAAAGAAGCCGAGGGACGTTTGCGTTTTTGGTTGGAAGAATATTCTTTGTGTGCCCAACAAACCTCTTTTGCACATCAGCAAGGCGCCTGTTTTAGAAAGGGAATTGGAAAATGCCACGGGGCATGTACTGGAGAAGAACGCTGCGACGATTACAACAGTAGAATACAATCATTAGCCGATGGTTTGGATTATCCCTATCAAGATTTTCTAATTATAGACAAAGGAAAAACAGTTGGTGAAAAAAGCTTTATTTATATAAAAGAAGGGGTGTTTCAAGGCTATGGCTATTTTCAACTGAACCATCAAATCAAGAGCATTGAAAAAATAGAGGCACGTTTGATACGCATTGAAAACAACCGTGACACTCAAGCCGTTATTCGTAGTTTTTTACGTCGTGAACGTTACCAAAAACTGATTAACTTAGCGGAAGTACTTGTTCCATGAAAAAACCTTCTTTAAGACACCGATTACACGAAATCATTTATGAGGCAGACACTCCTGCTGGAAAAGTTTTTGATATTGTGTTGTTGATTCTCATTGTGTTGAGTGTGGTGTTGGTCATGCTGGAAAGTGTTTCTTCCATCGGTTTAGCTTATGCAGCGCTACTCAATCAATTAGAATGGGGAATTACTATTGTATTTAGTTTAGAATATATCGCACGAATATTGGTTGTTAAGAAACCGTGGAAATACATTACTAGTTTTTTTGGTATCATTGACTTGCTTTCACTTTTGCCCAAATACATTTCATTTTTCTTTATGGGCTCAGGTTCTTTAGTCGCTCTCCGTGCCTTACGATTGCTCCGTGTGTTCCGTATTTTGAAACTCTCACGCTACATTGGAGAGTCTAATTTTTTGATGACTGCGCTTTGGGCTAGCCGTGTTAAAATCGGGGTCTTTTTATTCGCTGTCATAATTTTATGCATCATCTTTGGAACCATAATGTATTTGGTAGAAGGCGAAGCCAATGGGTTTACAAGTATTCCAAGAGGGATATACTGGTGCATCGTTACCCTCACTACTGTTGGTTATGGCGATATAGCGCCTATGACTTCTTTAGGACGATTTATAGCCTCTATCATTATGATTTTAGGGTACGGTATCATTGCTGTTCCTACAGGTATAGTGACTTCAGAAATGACACAACAACATAAAAACCCCGACACCAATACCCAAGCTTGCCCCAGTTGTATGAATGAAACGCATCTGGATGACGCTGTATACTGTCATAATTGCGGAAACCAACTCAATGAAACAACCTAAACTTTTGTATATCGCTGGACCAACTGCCAGCGGTAAAACCAGCCTAGCCATTGCGCTTGCCAAAGAATTTAACACCCAAATCATCTCTTGTGATTCAAGACAGTTTTACAAAGAAATGAGCATTGGAACAGCAGTTCCTACCCCAGACGAGCTGGCGCAAGCTCCTCACCACTTTGTTCAACATTTAAGCATTCATGACAACTATTCGGTAGGAGACTATACCCGTGATACGCTCTCGCTTTTACCCACCCTGTTTAAACAGAATGAAATTGTTATTATGGTAGGGGGTTCTGGTCTATATGCTGATGCTGTAATGTACGGTTTAGACGAATTTCCTGAGGTTGATCCAGTTATACGACCGCAATTAACCGCCATCTATCAACAAGAAGGCATTGAGGTTTTACAAGACCTGCTGCGTGAACACGACTTGCGCCATTATCAGATTGTAGATAAACAAAATCCGCACAGACTGATTCGTGCCCTTGAAATTAGCCTTAGCGCAGGAAAACCCTACTCCTCATTCCTTGGGAAAAAGAAAATTCCAGACTTTTTTGCGTCTAAAGTTGTTGTGATTGATTGGGAACGGGAAGCCCTCTATGCACGCATTAACGAACGTGTTGATTTAATGGTGACCCAAGGATTAGAACAAGAAGCTAGGGCATTGTTTGAGCACAAACAACTAAACGCACTTCAAACCGTAGGCTACCGCGAATGGTTCGCACACTTTGACAATAAATGGGATCGTGAAACCGTCATAGAAGAAATTAAAAAGAATAGTCGCCGCTATGCCAAACGACAGACCACCTGGTTTAGAAGAAGTACAGAGGCACTAAGAATAGCAGGTGGTCAAGATATCGAGACGCTAACCAATCAAATTACAGCATGGATGTAGGACTCTATTTAATGGCATCGCTCTACTTTATCGCTGGGATTACCCATTTCACACACACCCGTTTTTTTGAATATGCAGTGCCTAAAATTTTAGTTTATCGCCGCTTTATCGCCTTGTTTTCAGGGGGTATAGAAATTTTAATTGCCGTTGGCTTAGTCTATCCAGACAGTCGTTCACTTACCGCACTTTTTTTAATGTTTTTTTTGGTGGCTATTTATCCTGCTAATATTGTTCAAATTAATTATTACAGTGAAAAATATAAACTACCAGTGCTACTACTTTGGGCCATTCGGCTACCAATGCAAATCGCATTAATCTACTGGGCCTACCAATATGTTTAAGGCTTTTTGTAATTTGTTTTTCAAATAAAAAAAGAAGCAGAATGGCTGTAAAAAATCCACCGGGCATCGAAAAAATGGTGAACTACCCACAGTTCACAAGTTTGGAAGAAGAGCGTCACTACCGAAAGAAAATGTTGGCTGCCGCCTATCGCATTTTTGGAAAACTAGGTTTTTCTGAAGGTGTCGCAGGACACATTACCTGTCGTGATCCCGAATATCCAGATTGTTTTTGGGTCAATCCTTTTGGATTATCATTCAAACGCTTAAAAATGTCAGACTTGATTTTGGTAAATGAAGCGGGAGAAATTGTCGCTGGAAAAGCTGCAGCGCTAAATAAAGCTGCTTTTGCCATACATTCTGCCATTCATAAAGCCCGACCTGATGTAGTTGCTGCTGCCCATTCACACACAATTTACGGTAAAACATGGTCAGCCATGGGAAAACTACTTGATCCCCTCACACAAGACGCATGTATTTTCTATGAAGATCACGGTTTATTTAATGATTATACGGGGGTTGTGGGAGAACTGAGTGAAGGAGATAGAATTGCTACTGCGTTAGAAGATAAAAAGGCCGTAATACTGCAAAACCACGGATTACTAACCGTAGGTCACAGTATCGAAGAATGCGTCTTTTGGTTTACCACTATGGAACGCAGCTGTCAGTCACAGCTTTTAGCAGAGGCAACAGGAAATACGCTAATTAAGATTGATCCGAAAATCGCAGTCATGACCCGTGACTTTGAAGTTGGATTCCCTTTAGCAGGTTATTTTAGTGCTCAACCGTTGTTTCAGGATGTGTTTGCCGAACAGCCTGATGTAATTGATATAACAACTCCAGAAGAGCGTCTCATACTTTAAAAAAGCATTAAACATCTTGTATTCAGTACTATACGCCTACATAAAACCTAAACGTCACCTCTCCTAAAATGTTAAATATTTCTTAAGACGGGAATTTGGCAGGGATTTTGTATAGTTTAAGGTATAATGAATACAATAGTTTTATTGATCATTACTTTCTCCTTATTGGTTGTACGAATAGCCATGGAGTATTACAAGTAATCGATCTGCCCTGAATTAAAATTTTACAATAAATGTGCTAAATGCGCTTTAAAGTAAGCGATGGAAGTGGCAACACTTTCCATGGAATTGACTGCGAAATTACCCCCCTGTTCAATGTAGTAATACTTTAAACCAGAGGTCTCAGGATTGGGCAGCATGGTGACATAATCTATGGAGCCATTGCCCAATTCGGTATAATCGCGAGATGTTTTATGCATGTCTTTAATGTGCCACATGACATAACGACCAGGTTGTTGTGCTACCATTTCTTTGGGTGTAATTCCAGAGTGAACGGCCCAATACATGTCCATTTGCAATTTGACCCAGTCGGGGTTGGTATGCTTTAAAATAATATCAAAACCAGTTGTACCTCCCCAGTCTTCAAATTCATAGCCATGGTTGTGGTAGGCAAAATTTAAACCTGCGGCTGTTATTTGTTCCCCAATACGGTCGAGTAAAATAGCTAAACGTTGGAAGTCTTCTGCATTGCGATGCTCTGGATGTATCCAAGGCCATGTAATATAGGGAGATTCGAGGGTTTTGGCTGCTTTTATGCATTGGTCAACAAACCAACGCAACTCTTCTTCTGTTGCATTAAAATAATCTGAAAAGCCATAGTGCCCGCTCGTTGTGGTCAATCCCAAGTTGTCTAAAACGGTTTTGAACTCTGCGAGAGAATAACCATAGATGGTTTCTGTTTTGGGGTCAAATCCATAAGTTTCAAAATCTTGATACCCCATAGCTTTTAGGCGTTTTAAGGTTCCTAAGGGGTCTTTTGCCATGGCATCACGAACTGTAAATAGCTGTAA
>WTJU01000129.1:0-12011 GCA_011526285.1 Candidatus Arcticimaribacter sp. | reverse complement strand
TTAAGGTTCCTAAGGGGTCTTTTGCCATGGCATCACGAACTGTAAATAGCTGTAAACCAATTTTGTATTTTGGCGTATGCGCAAAAGCTAAATTTGGGAGACCAAGCGCTAGTCCTGCGCCTAACACTGTGCTTTGTTGTAGGAAATGACGTCTTTTCATGTTCCCGAAAATACTATTTTTTCTATTTTTATGTAGCGCTAGTACAAATTTGTAAATCGTTGCGATTTATTTTATTTGTCTATTCCCAAATCTTAGTCTGATGAAATCACAATTTGTTTTACCGCTTGTACTTCTCTTAATTGCTTGTACGAAAGCGCCAAAAAAAATCTTTACCACCAATGGAGCGAATCGTTTTACTGCACAACAGATAGAAACCAAGCGCTTGGCACTTCAAGCTCAACTTGCGCAACAAATTAGAACAGATTTTTTAGTTAAAGCCAGTATAGTCGATAGTTTTTCATCCGGCGACAGTCTGATTAAAAAAATACGGTTCGAGGTCATGAACTTAGAAATAGAAGGGCCTAAGAGTCGAGCGGCGCTCACAAAGCAAGTGGGGCAATCCTTCCCTGAGGTAACATTGCCAACACCAACAGGAGAAAAAGTTAATTTCACTGCTTTTAGAGGAAAACCTAGCGTGGTCAACTTTTGGTTTACACGTTGTGCACCTTGTATTGATGAAATACCTGTATTTAATCAAATGGTAAAAAATCATGGAACGAAATACAATTTTATCGCCATTACTTTTGATAAAGGTGAAAGGGTGCAACGCTTTTTAGCGAAGCGATCTTTTGATTTTTTTCATTTAACAGAGGCTAAAGCGTTCATTGATTCAATAGAACTATCTGCCTACCCCACTACGCTACTGCTAGACAGTGAAGGAGTAATTAAACATGTGCAAGGAGGACTCCCCTATCGTTTTGACAAAAATGGGGAACTAGGCATGGGTGATGGTAAAGATTTAATCGCTTTGCTAGAAGAAATGGAGTAAGTAAGCTGACCACAGCAGCCAGGATCAAAAAATAGAAAGTGCTAGACGTTAAAACGGAAATGCATTACATCACCATCTTGAACGGTGTATTCTTTTCCTTCAATACGCATTTTCCCTGCTTCTTTAACTTTTGCTTCAGTGCCAAAGTTTTTATAGTCTTCAAATGAGATGACCTCTGCACGGATAAATCCTTTTTCAAAATCGGTATGAATAACACCAGCAGCTTGTGGAGCTGTTGCACCCACAGGGAATGTCCAAGCACGTACTTCCTTTTCTCCAGCTGTAAAATACGTTTGTTGTTGAAGTAATGCATATGCCTTTTGAATGAGCTTGGCTGAACCAGGAGCGCTAAGGCCTAAGTCTTCAAGGAAAATTTGACGTTCTTCAAAGGTTTCTAGTTCGTTGATATCAGCTTCAATTGAAACAGCAAGTGTAAGGACTTCAGCATTCTCTTCTTTTGCAATGGCTTCTACTTTGGTTACCATTTCGTTGCCAGAGGCTGCATCGCCTTCAGAAACATTGCATACATACAAAACTGGCTTATCGGTTAGCAGTTGAAGTCCACGAACTACCTCTTCACGTTCCTTTTCTGTAAACTCTATTTGACGTACGTTTTTGGCTTGTTCAAGCCCTTCTTTAATTTGGTTGAGTATGGCTTGTAGTTTCTGGGCGTCTTTATCTCCTGTTCGTACTGCACGAGTCACTTTCTCCAAACGCTTGTCTACAGTTTCTAAATCTTTTAACTGCAACTCGATATCGATAATTTCTTTATCGCGAATGGGATCTACAGAGCCTTCAACATGAACAATATTATCGTTGTCAAAACAGCGTAGAACATGAATGATCGCATCGGTCTCACGAATATTAGCAAGAAATTGATTGCCTAGACCTTCTCCCTTACTTGCCCCTTTTACCAATCCTGCAATATCAACAATTTCTACGGTTGCAGGGATGGTTTTTTCTGGGTTAACCAATTCAGCCAATGCTGTTAGACGTTCGTCGGGAACATTCACCACACCTACATTGGGTTCAATGGTACAAAATGGAAAGTTTGCACTTTGGGCCTTTGCATTGGAGAGGCAATTAAAAAGGGTAGATTTCCCAACGTTGGGCAATCCTACTATTCCTGCTTTCATAAAATAGAGATGTTATTCTGGGTGCATAAAACGTTGTTTTCCTAGAAGGACTTCTTCAGTCTCTACATTATCTTCATCTGGAACACAACAATCAACGGGACAAACAGCTGCACACTGGGGCTCCTCGTGAAAGCCTTTGCACTCAGTACATTTGTCGGGAACAATGTAGTAATATTCGTCTGAAATAGGTTCTTGGGTTTCATCAGCATCTACTGATTTTCCATTAGGAAGTATCAACGCACCGTTTAAAGACGTTCCATCGCTGTAACGCCAATCGTCGGCACCTTCATAAATAGCTGTATTTGGACATTCTGGCTCGCAAGCGCCGCAGTTAATACATTCATCAGTGATAATGATCGCCATAGCAATTTCTTTAGTTACATTTGTGCTGCAAAAATACTGTATTCATTACGCTTAGACAAATCTATGGGAACCCTAGAGCAGCATATTGACGGATTTATTGAATTGGGAGATTATTTGCGTGAAATTAATACCAATGATGCACGCTATGCTCCGCTTTTTGACTGCTTACAAAAAGCGGAACACACCAACGGTTGGTTTACCCAAAAGAACATTCTACAAGCACTAGAAGCTTGGGGGAATGCGCTTAAAGAAGAAAAAATTAAAAAGTGGCTAAGCCCCTATGAACTGCCCAATCATTCTCCTAAAAACATCGGCTTAATTTTAGCAGGAAATATACCCCTAGTAGGATTTCACGATGTACTATCAGTATTGATTTCTGGTCACAACGCCACCATTAAATTATCTTCCTCTGACCCCTACTTAATCCCTTTTCTATACCAGCAATTACAGACCATTTCAGCTGTATTTAAAAACCGTCTCCACTTTACCAAAGACCGATTGGAAGATTTTGATGCTGTTATCGCTACGGGTAGTAACAATGCAGCCCGCTACTTTGACTATTATTTCGCTAAAGTGCCCAACTTAATTCGTAAGAATCGAAACGGTATTGCAGTACTAAGCGGAAACGAAAGCAAAGAAGAATTAGCAGGGTTAGCACAAGATATTGTCCAATATTTTGGGTTGGGATGTAGAAACATCTCTAAAGTTTACCTTCCTAAAGGCTACGACCTAAATTTGATTTTTGGCGCACTATATCCACATGCAGGTTTAATGGAATCTGCAAAATACGCCAACAACTATGACTACAACAAGGCTGTCTTTTTAATGAGTGAGATTGACCTTTTGGACAATGGCTTTATTCTCTTACGCGAAAGCGAGGCTTTTGGATCGCCCGTGGCTTGTTTGCACTATCAGTACTACAATACTGTAGAAGAACTAAGCCATGAACTCGAAAATAATAGTGAGAACATACAGTGTATTTGTAGTTCCCTTTCTTTAAAAAATGCGCGCCCACTCGGCAAAGCACAACAACCTGAATTATGGGATTATGCAGATGGTGTAGATTCCATCGCTTTTTTGAGCAAATTGTCAGCAAATTGTTAAAAAACCCATTGAAAAAATAGCAGATTAACAACCCCTGTTTTGTGGGATATGATGATATTTGTGCTTTAATTCTAAGGCATGAAAAAACACAACTTTAGCGCAGGTCCTTCAATCCTTCCTGCTGCTGTGATGGAAAAAGCTGCAACAGCAGTAAAAGAGCTAGACGGTATAGGTTTATCTTTAATTGAAATATCTCACCGAAGCAAGGAATTCATTGCCATAATGGACAAGGCACAAGCCTTGGCCTTAGAATTAACAGGCCTAGCTGGAAAGGGATATCAGGCCCTATTTTTACAAGGAGGTGCAAGTACACAATTCCTTATGGCTGCCGCCAACCTCATGAAGACCAAAGCGGGTTATATTAACACCGGTGCATGGTCAGATAAAGCCATTAAAGAAGCGAAACGCTATGGTGAAGTAATTGAAATAGCCTCTTCAAAAGACAAGAACTTTAATTACATCCCTAAAGGAAATGAAATTCCCGCTGGCCTAGATTACCTTCATATTACTACCAACAATACCATTTTTGGTACTCAGTTTCACGCTTTACCAAAAACAGCAGCTCCCCTTATTGCTGATATGAGCTCTGATATTTTCTCACGTACGTTTGATTATTCATCTTTTGATTTATTCTATGCAGGGGCACAAAAAAACATGGGGCCTGCAGGTACTACCCTCGTTATCCTAAAAGAAAGTCTTCTGGCTCAAATGAACGAAGAAGTACCTTCAATGCTTTCGTATGCAGTACATGCCGATAAAGGAAGTATGTTTAATACGCCACCGGTATTTGCAGTTTATACCTCAATGCTAACCCTAGAGTGGCTAAAAGAACAAGGAGGTATAACAGCAATAGAGAAACACAATCAAGCCAAAGCCAAGTTAGTTTATGATGAAATTGATCGTAATTCTGCTTTCGAAGGTTTTGCCGCTAAAGAAGATCGTAGTTTCATGAACGCAACCTTCAACTTAGCAGAAGGAGTTGATGGTTCAAAATTCGATGAAATGTGGAATGCAGCAGACATTAGTGGTCTTAAAGGACACCGATCTGTTGGAGGATACAGAGCCTCTATTTACAATGCACTGTCATTAGAAAGCGCCCAACAACTGGTGGACGTTATGCAACAATTTGAAAAAACGCTATAAAAATGAATATACTTGCCAACGATGGAATTTCCCAAAGCGGAATAGACGCTTTAGAAGCCAATGGATTTAATGTCATAACAACCAATGTGGCACAGGAACAACTCATCAACTTTATCAACGAAAACGACATTGTAGCACTACTAGTGCGTAGTGCAACAACTGCACGAAAAGAGTTGATTGATGCGTGTCCAGGATTAAAAATTATTGGTCGTGGTGGTGTTGGAATGGATAATATTGATGTAGAATATGCACGTGAAAAAGGATTACACGTAATCAATACCCCTGCAGCTTCTTCTGCCTCTGTTGCAGAATTGGTCTTTGCCCATCTCTACAGCGGTGTGCGTTTTCTACACGATAGTAATCGCAACATGCCTTTAGAAGGAGAAAGTAACTTTAAAGGCCTTAAAAAAGCCTATGCCAAAGGAATAGAATTACGCGGAAAAACCTTGGGAGTTATTGGTTTTGGACGCATTGGTCAAGAAGCAGCCAAAATTGGACTAGGGGTAGGAATGAACGTGATTGCCGCTGATAAATTCATGGAAAAAGCCACAGTCAATGTAGCCTTATTCAATGGACAAAGTATTGATGTAGAAATAAATACACAATCTGTAGAAAGCGTTTTAGCAGAGGCTGATTTTATCACCCTACACGTACCCGCACAAAAAGAATACGTGATTGGTGAAAAGGAATTCGGACAAATGAAAGACGGCGCCGCTATTATCAACGCTGCACGTGGTGGTGTAATTGATGAAGTTGCCTTACTAAAAGCCCTAGACAGTGGTAAATTATCTTTTGCCGGTCTAGACACTTTTGAAGAAGAACCAAAACCCGCTATACAAGTCTTGATGCACCCAAAAGTATCCCTTACACCCCACATAGGAGCAGCGACAGGTGAAGCACAAGACCGAATTGGCGTAGAATTGGCAGATCAAATCAGCGCGATACTCGCCTAATGAGTTATTTCAACCGTTTAAAAGACAAATGGGGGGTCACCTCTAACCGTCAATTCTGGATCATATTTATCGTATTTGGACTCACAGGGTCAAGCTCAGTTAAAGTTGCGCGACCCTTTCTAGATTACATAGGATTAACCCCAAGTGCATTCGAGAGTCTACCCTTAGGCGATGCCATTTATTGGTTCCTACGAATTGTGGCAATATTTCCCATATATCAAGTATTACTACTAGGGTTTGGTGCACTTTTCTTTCAATTCACCTTTTTCTGGGAATTTGAAAAGAAGATTTTTCGTCGAATGGGATTAAAACGTTTTTTTCCAGAACCTTAGTTCAGGTTAGACGTTATTAATTTTAAAAATTCGTTGCGGGTATCCGTCTCTCTAAACGATCCTCTAAAACCAGAAGTTGTTGTGGTAGAATTTTGCTTTTGCACTCCGCGCATCATCATACACATATGAGAAGCCTCGATAACTACTGCTACACCAAGCGGCTGAAGGGTGTCGTTAATACAATCTAAGATTTGCTCTGTTAAACGTTCCTGCACCTGTAAACGTCGAGCAAAAACATCTACAACACGTGGGATTTTACTCAATCCAACAATGTGACCGTTGGGAATGTAAGCAATGTGAGCTTTACCAAAAAAAGGAAGCATGTGATGCTCACAAAGGGAATAAAGTTCAATATCCTTCACAATGACCATTTCACCATAGTCTTCCTTAAACATGGCACTTTGCAAAATTTGTCTAGGATCTATCTCATAGCCCTCTGTTAAAAATTTCATGGCCTTAGACGCGCGTTCGGGTGTTTTTACTAGGCCTTCACGATTAACGTCTTCACCAAGAAGGTTAATAACTTCGGCAAAATGCCCTTTAATTTCTTCTGTAATTGGGAGCGTATCGAGATTAAAATTTTCGTTCATATTTTTTAATTGAGTAAGTGTTTAAAATATTGCGTTAGTTTAGCCACTTTAGGGCTAATTACATAGCTACAGTACATTTGATCGCTATGCTGGTTATAATAGTTTTGATGTTCTTCTTCTGCCGAGTAAAATGGCATTTCAGGTAAAAGTTCGGTTACAATAGGGGCGTCAAAAGTACTTGTTTGTAACTCGTTAATCATTGCCTCGGCAATTTTGTGTTGTTCCTCATCAGTATAGAATATCGCAGAACGATATTGCGTTCCAACATCATTTCCTTGACGATTTAAAGTGGTAGGATCATGAGTTGCAAAGAAAACGTACAGTAAATCTTTATAAGAAATAATCGATGAATCGTAAACAAAACGTATGCCTTCTGCATGACCAGTTCTTCCTGAACACACTTCGCGATAAGCAGGATTCTTTATGTTCCCACCCATATATCCAGAAACAATATTTGAAACACCGCGGAGGCGTTGGAAAACTGCTTCGGTACACCAAAAGCAGCCTCCTGCGAAATAGGCAATTTTTTCTTTTTTCATTTTGTCTAACAAATATATGTATTTAATTAAACAATCCTGTGTTTTGTAGAAGAAACCTTTGCTAAACAAGCAGAAACAGAAGAAAAAGTTCAACGAAAAAAGGCCCTTTAAGAAAAAGTAGATTGAATTAAATTGCAGTAAATTGCGGCATGCCTACGAAAATTATTCAAGCAAAGAACATTTCAAAGTCATTTGGAGAGCTCAAGGTCTTAGATCGAGTAAGTGTTGCCATAGAACAAGCTGAAGTTGTCGCCATTACAGGTCCTTCTGGAGCAGGGAAAACTACACTTCTTCAGCTATTGGGTACTTTATCCAGTCCTGATGTAAAAGGAGATACTTCACTAAAAATTCAAGAAAACGAGGTGCTGAACTTAGATGCGAAAGCGCTTGCCGCTTTCCGCAATAAAAGTCTCGGATTTGTTTTTCAATTCCATGAACTGCTAGATGAGTTTACCGCTTTAGAAAATGTGATGATGCCTGCCTTAATTGGAGGAAAGAAAAAAGCCGATGTGCGTGATAAAGCCGAAAAACTGCTCAAACGTCTCGGAGTAGACCATCGCGCTACCCACAAACCGCAAAGCCTTTCAGGAGGGGAACAACAACGGGTGGCTGTTGCTCGGGCGCTTATAAACGACCCTGCCATAATCTTTGCTGATGAACCCAGCGGAAATTTAGACTCCCGAAACGCTGCTGCCCTGCACCAATTATTTTTCGAATTACGCGATGAATTAAAACAAACCTTTGTTATTGTAACCCACAACAAAGAACTAGCCGCTATGGCAGATCGCACCATCGCTTTGGTTGATGGGAAAGTCAAAGCATGAAAAAAGCTGAAATAAAAGCCTTCCTAGATGAAAAGGCAGCACACTATGAATCACTAGATTTTATTGAGGCTGATCCAATTCAAATCCCACATTCTTTTTCCAAAAAAGAAGACATAGAAATAAGTGGTTTTCTCGCAGCAACCATTGCATGGGGAAACCGCAAGAGCATTATCAATAGTGCAACTAAAATGATGAAGCTTTTGGACAATGCTCCACATGATTTTGTGCTAAATCATCAAAAACACGATTTAAAGCGATTTGAAGGCTTTGTTCACCGCACTTTCAATGCCAAAGATTTGGCTTACTTCATTACTGCATTACACCATCTCTACACCCAACAAGGTGGTCTTGAGGTTGTTTTTGCCAACGAAACACAAAGAAGTAGCCTACAAATGGCCATTCATAACTTCAAAAAACACTTTTTTAGTTTCCCCCACCCTACCAGAACACAAAAACATGTTTCAGACCCACTAAAGGGCTCAGCCGCAAAGCGAATAAACATGTACTTGCGCTGGATGGTACGCTCCAATAAAAAAGGCGTAGATTTCGGGTTGTGGAAAAGCATAAATCCCGGAGAACTCTCCTGCCCTTTAGACGTTCATTCTGGTAATGTTGCACGCAAACTAAAGCTTTTAAAACGAAAACAAAACGATGCAAAAGCCTTGATAGAATTGGACAACAGCCTTCGAGGAATGGATCCTAACGACCCCGTAAAGTATGACTTCGCTCTTTTTGGTCTAGGTGTTTATGAAAAATTTTAATCGAAGAAAAAAAAGCACGCTAAGTTTTTGTAATTTTGATTTCCGAAAGGAAAGCGAAAGCATTACATGAAAATTCTTCTTAAAAATGTTACCATTATCGACCCTAAAGGTGCTTTCCATTTACAACAAGTCGACGTTTTTATTGATAACGGTATTATTGCCGAAATAGGTGAATCGTTAACGGTTGACCCAGATCATACCATCGCAAAAGAAAACCTGCACCTATCTGTTGGGTGGTTTGATTCAAGTGTTTGCTTTGGAGAACCCGGTTTTGAGGAACGTGAAACGCTTGAAAATGGTCTACAAACTGCTGCAAAAAGTGGCTTTACAGCAATTGCTTTAGCGCCTGAGACCTATCCTACTGTAGATAATCAAGCCGCTGTTGTACAATTAAAAAATCATGGGATAAAAGTACCAACAAGCCTTCACCCAATTGCTGCCTTTACGAAAGGGCAAGAAGGGAAATCCATGTCAGAATTATACGACCTACAACAAAAAGGAGCTGTTGCGTTTGGGGATTACTTACGCCCAATTGAAAATCCAGAGTTGCTTAAAATAGCGCTTCTCTATGCACAGCGCTTTGATGGACTCATTCTAAGTACTCCTTTCGAAAAACGCATTGGAGGACACGGTGTTGCTCATGAAGGAACTATAAGTACTCAATTGGGACTTGCAGGAATTCCTGCGCTAAGTGAAAGTTTACAAGTACAACGCGACCTTCACCTGCTACGCTATGCAGGTGGAAAATTACACATCCCATGCATTTCGTCAGCAGAAAGTGTTGATTTGATTCGTGCAGCCAAGAAAGAAGGCCTTAGGGCGAGCTGTAGTGTTGCCTTGGCCAACCTGTGTTATACAGAAGAAGCATTATTTGGCTTTGATACCAATAAAAAACTATTCCCTCCCTTGCGCACCCAAAAGGATCAGGAGGCACTAAAAGAAGGCCTGCTTGATGGAACGATAGATATGGTTACCGCGCATCACCAACCGCTAAACATTGAACTAAAACACCTAGAATTTGAACATGCAGCTTTTGGCAGCATTGGTTTAGAAGCAATGTTTGGTGTGTTAAACACCCTGTTCCCGCTGGAAAAAGTTGTTCAATTCTTAAGCCGAGGGCGTTCAATATTTGGTTTAAAATCACCAAAAATTAATGTTGGTGAAAGGGCTTGTTTTAGTCTTTTCACTCCAGACGGGTCGGCTACATTTGAGTTGACTGATATATTGTCTAGTAGTAAAAATTGCGCCTTCCTAGGGCACGCCACTCAAGGAAAAGTTTACGGAAGCTTGTCTGGTGAAGAATTTATATTAAAATGAATATTCCCTCCACTACCCGCTTAGATTATCGCGTTCGTCAACCCCTCAAACCTACAGCTAATCCACAAGTACTATTCCTTTTGCACGGTTATGGCAGCCACGAAGAAGACTTGTTTTCCTTTGCCAATTATTTACCAGAAGATTACCTAATTATTTCGCTTCGTGCACCACTATCACTTAGTTTTGGGGGATATGCCTGGTACTCCATTCACTTTAACGAAAATCAAGACAAATGGAGCGATGATGAAGAAGCAAAAGCAGCCCAAGAAATAATTCTTTACAACATTGAGCATCACCTAAAACAATTTTCGCTCTCCCATAAAAAAGTTTCCCTATTAGGTTTTAGCCAAGGAGCAATTTTAAGCTGGGCTGTTGGTTTAAGTCACCCTTCTAAAATTGACAAAATTATTGCGCTTAGTGGCTATGTGAATGAAGAAATCTTTCACTATGCGACAGAGGGATTACATGAAATCAGATGTTTTAGCAGCCACGGAACAGAAGATCCTACCTTGCCTGTTGAGTGGGCAAGAAAAGGGATTGCCCTACTTGAAGAAAAGAATCTTAAAGTAGACTACAGGGAATACCCAGCAGGACATGGAATCAATCCAGAAAATTTTTCAGACCTTCTGGCGTGGTTAAACAGCAACCCTTAGTCTGTGAGGTAAAGTATTTGATCGAGTACAACCAAGCGAACAGTTTCTCCTTCCACTTCATAACGCAACCATAGTTCTCCCCAATCAGTTCCGTCAGAAAAATCAGCGATTACCCATTTGTGGTTGAGCACTTTCACTTTATTGATGAGGAATTTTTGCCCATTGCCAGAATAGGGAACTAAAGGATTATCTCCTTTCACCGCATTGCTTTCGTAAATTTTATCTTCTACCCGCTGTATGATTTCTTGAGGAGTATAGGCAGGAAAATAATTTTGTGCTTCTCTGTTTTGATCTAATGAAAAATGCACATCATCTTCATAAGCAGACTTAACTTCCTCTAGTGATGCTTTCAATTCTGAAATACGTTGATTTTTTTCCGTCAAGCTTTCCGCTTGATAGTTTACAACTTTTGCGCTATTGACCAACTGGAAGACAAGTATAATTGCTGTAAAAACAAAAAGGTAGAGTAAGAGTTTAACTTTCATTAATTGGAGTGTATTTCTAAGTTATCGTAGGCCAAAAAAACATTTTCTGGTAATGTTGCTTGAACATCGTCATGAAAACCCAGCAAATGGCTAATGTGGGTTAAATAAGCCCGTTTTGGCTGTAATTCATCAATTAAATCTAAGGCCTCGGCTAGATTTAAATGCGAGGGATGAGCTTCAATTCTAAGTGCGTTTAAAACCAAAACATCCAAGTCTTTTAATTTTAGTTTTTCTTCCTCTGCTATGGTTTTTACATCAGTTAAATAGGCAAAATTTTCGATGCGATAACCCAGCACTGGTAGTTTATGGTGTTGAACCTCTATGGGGATGATTTGCTTTTGTTTTAGGGTGAATGAAGCAGATTTTTCAACATGGGTCACATTGACCGAAGGAGCGCCGGGATATTTATTCTCATCATTAAAAATATAGTCAAACCTTCGGGCTAATGAACTATGCACACGTTCACTCATATACATATCGATTTTGCCTTGTCTGAAAAAAAACGGACGTATGTCGTCTAAACCGGCGGTATGATCGGCATGTTCATGCGTAAAAAGGATACCGCTTAAGTCTCTGGCTTGGCAATTGAGCATTTGTTGACGAAAATCAGGACCGCAGTCAATAACATAAAAAGCATCTTCCCAAGCAATGGCGATAGAAACCCGTAAACGTTTATCTTTTGAATTCTCACTTAAACATACAGGATGCTTGCTTCCAATGATTGGAATACCCTGAGATGTTCCCGTGCCCAAAAAAGTAATTTTTAGCATGTTTTTCAAAGGTAAACTTTGTCGATTAATTCTACAATCTTTGTAGATTTGA
>WTJU01000083.1 GCA_011526285.1 Candidatus Arcticimaribacter sp. | reverse complement strand
TCATGGTAAGATTTGGGGCAAAAAGGGAGGAATTTATTCCTCCCTTTTTATTTTGTCTAAATTTTACCAAAAAAAAAGAGGACTTAACGTCCCCTTTTGTTTCTCTAAATTAATGTTAATTATGCATTGGCTGCATACAGCGCACTAACAGCATCCCAGTTAACCACATTAAAAAATGCAGCAATATAATCAGGACGGCGGTTTTGATAATTTAAATAATAGGCATGTTCCCATACATCAAGACCAAGAATAGGAAATCCTTCGCAACCAATTCCTGGCATTAATGGATTGTCTTGGTTAGGAGTAGAACAAACGTCAACTTTCCCCCCTTTGTGAACGCATAGCCATGCCCAGCCAGAGCCAAATCGAGTGGCAGCCGCTTTACTAAACGCGTCTTTAAAAGCGTCGAACGAACCAAAAGCAGCATCAATTGCCTCTGCCAGAGCGCCACTCGGTGCTCCACCTCCGTTAGGACTCATGGTTGACCAAAAAAGTGAGTGATTGTAATAACCTCCTCCATTATTGCGAACTGCCGCATTAGAAAGATCTAATCCAGTAAGAATATCTTCAATAGATTTTCCCTCCAGATCAGTTCCAGCAATAGCATTGTTCAGGTTTGTTGTATATCCATTGTGGTGTTTCCCATGATGAATCTCCATGGTGCGCGCATCAATGTGCGGCTCTAGCGCATTGTGATCGTAGGGTAATTTAGGTAATTCAAAAGCCATATCTTTTTTTTTAAGGTTAGTGAGACAAAGCTAAAGATTAATTACATTTAAAGCATCATGAAGGCAAAAACGATTGCACCTTTTCAGCTCTATCAAGCATCTGCTGGTGCTGGGAAAACCTTCTTATTGGTTCAAAAATATCTAGCTAATCTCCTTTCACATAAACAGGAAGATCGTTTTCATCGTATGCTGGCCCTGACCTTCACCAATAAGGCCGTGTATGAAATGAAGTTTCGTTTGTTAAAACAGTTGCATTTTTTCGCTTTTACCGATGAAGATTTAGCCTTAGATGCCATGGGAAAGGCATTGTTAAAAGAACTTGAAATATCTTCAGATGAATTAAAGAAAAGAGCAGAAATTAACCTGCACCTTATTTTACATGACTATGCTGCTTTTGATGTAATTACCCTAGACAGCTTTACCCATAGAGTTATTCGCAGTTTTGCTAAAGATTTAGGCTTGGCCTATAATTTTGAGGTTGAATTACAAAGTGAACGCATTCTTGAAAAGGTAGTAGAACGCGTTATTGATGAGGTAGGGGAAGACCCACAAATTACACAGCTTCTAAAACAATTCACTTTTCAAAAAATGGACGATGATTCGGTAACCAGTTGGGATTTAAAAAACAACTTACTGAACTCTGCCCAATTGTTATTGAATGAAAATGACCGAGAGGAAATCAAACGTTTTATTCATTTTACGAATAAATCGGTTGATGAAAGTTATCGTTTGCTTATAAAGGAAAGAACAACAACACATGATGAATTTGTTGCCTTGGGGAAACGTTGCCTAGAACTTATGAGTGAGGCAGGACTAGAAGCAAGTCATTTTAGCCATCAAACACTTTACAAACGTTTTTATAATGTTTCAACGGGAAATTTCAATAAGTATGACTCGGGTAAACTACACGAAAACTTAATCGCAGGAAAAGGTATCTACACCGCTAAAACACCAGAAGCGGCCAAAGCACAAATTGATGCACTATTGCCTAGATTTTTACAGTTATATGAAGAAGGTTTGCTGCTGTTCCATAAGTGGCAGTTACTGAGTGACATGCTAAAACAATGGATTCCCCTCAACATGCTGGCAACCTTAGCCAAAACCTTAGAAATTTATCAGACTGAAAGCAACCGTGTTTTAATTTCTACATTCAATGAACGCATTGCAAAAGAAATTCTATGGCAACCCAGTCCATATATCTACGAACGCCTAGGAGAAAACTATCGCCATTACTTTCTTGATGAATTTCAAGACACTTCTTCATTGCAATGGAATAACTTAATCCCTTTAATTAAATCATCCATTGAAAGTGAATTAGAAAGCGGTCATACGGGGTCACTTTTGTTGGTGGGAGACCCCAAACAGTCCATTTACCGCTGGCGAGGAGGAAATGTTGAACAATTCATTGATTTAATTCACGAGGGAAACCCCTTCACCATTGCTAAAAAGAAAAACAATCTAAAAACCAATTACCGTTCAGCAAAAGCAATAGTTACATTCAATAATGCCCTATATGCTGCTTTACCTGAGTATATAACTTTTGAGGAGAATAAAAGTTTGTTTGGAGATGAAGCATTCCAAGAGCTAAACAATGAAACCGAAGGTTATGTTCGCCTTTCCTTTATACAATCAAAAAATGATACTGAAGAGGATGCTTATGCTGTTTCTCTAATTGAAGATGCTAAACGTTGTCATGACAACGGGTATTCTTGGGGAGATATGGCCATACTAGTTCGAACTAAAAAACAGGCACAGTCAATAGCTTCATCACTTTCGCAAGCAAACCTACCCTATACTAGTTCAGAATCTTTACTGATGGGACAGTCTCCTGCGGTAAATTTTTTAATGACCTTGGTGTATTTGTACAGTCAACCTGACGATTTACATCAAAAGAAAATGCATTTAACCCATCTTTTTGATGAAAAAAAGCACCCACAGGGTTTGCATGATTATCTCTATCAAAATTTGCATCGTCCGGTTGAAACTCTTTGGAAAGAAGAAGGGATAGCGTTTAATTTAAATTGGTTGGATCAACGCAGTTTGTTTGCTGTATTTCAACTGGCTTGTTCCCGTTTCCCTTTCTTGGCAATTAACGATGTTTTTACACTTGGTTTCCTTGATGAGGTATTTGATTTTTCGCTTATAGAACAAGCCGATATAAGTTCATTTATTCGCTATTGGGAGCAGCAGCTCAAACAAAAAACAATTGTGCAAAATCAAAGTGATCACAGCATAAAATTGATGACCATACATCAAGCAAAAGGACTTGAATTTCCCATAGTCTTTTTCCCGTATGCGGATCGACCTATACACCCGAGAACAAAAGGTAAAATATGGTTGGATACCAGTAGATTTCTCGGTGAAGACTTTCCTATGGCTTGGGTCAACCAATCAGAAAGATTAAACAACTACGGCACAGAAGGGATATTGGCTCATCAAAGAAAATTAGTTGAAGAAGAAATTGATGCATGGAATGTTTTTTATGTAGCAACTACACGCGCAAGTGAACAGTTGTTTATGTATGCAGCAGAAGAACAAATAAATAAAAACACCTATGCTGCTTTTTTAGCAGAATTTGTTGATTATAAAGGTGATGAATATTCTTTTGAATGGGGAACTAAGGAAGGCAAACAAGACGCAACACTAAATCAAGAACACAGTCCTACTGCCCCTATTCCCTTTTCAATTTATCCCTATGAGGAAAAACTTATGCTGCAAAGAAAAACCTCAAAAGAGCGCGAACAAGCGCGTCGCTATGGAATTAAAATACATGAAGCCATAAGTAAAATTCACTATGCAGACGAATTAGAAAACACCTTAGAAGAAGCAGCATTCCGGGGTGAAATTACTAGCGAAGAAAAAGCAAGCATGTTTATATGCTTCGATCAGCTTATAAATACCTCCATCATAGCCCCCTATTTTTCTAGGAGCTACACTGTTTTAAATGAGCAAGCTATTCTCGTTCCTGAAACTAAAATTCTTCGCCCAGACCGCATTGTTTACAATTCACAAGAAGCTGTAGTAATAGACTATAAAACAGGAGTTAAGAATGAAAATCACCAGTTGCAAATTCAAGACTATGCGCAACACATTGCAGCAATTTTTAAACGACCTGTTACAGCCTATTTAGTTTACATGAATTTTGAGGCAAATAATCAAATTGAAATTATAGAAGTGCCCATGTCTAAAAATTCAGTCCAATAAGCAGTTGAAAAGCTTTGATTCCTAAACATAATCTGCTATTTTTGTGCAAACTAATCAAACGAAAAAATGAAAATTATATTAAGAAGCATTGTAGCTGTATTAACACTTTTGTTTACTACTACTGCATTTGCTCAAGATGAAAACAATCCTTGGGTAGTAACTATCGCTACCAATGCTGTTGATTCCTATCCTACAAATCAACCCAATGTAGACCTTATTGGTGAACAATTCATTGGACAGCAAGGTAAATTATTTGAAGATTTTTACCAGACTAACAATTGGAACGTTTTACCTACTATTACCTCTTTAGGCATTAGCAGAAATATTACAGAGCGTTACTCAATTACTGGACGTTTTAGTTTCAACCAAATCAACAAATTAGGACCAAGTGCTGCACCTGGTTTAATTTACAAATCTGCTGATCTATTGTTACGTCGTTCATTTGCTGGTAAAAGCGCAACTTGGGAGCCTTATGCCGAAGTTGGTGGAGGATACTATACACTTGACGAAAACGAATCTATTTTGTTTAGCCTTGGTGCTGGTTTAGCTTACTGGGCTACAGACAACGTAGGTCTTTCATACCAAGTAAACTACAAAGATCCTTACCAAGACAGAGGAGTTGTTCACTTCCAACACCAATTAGGACTTAACATTAAATTTGGTGGAGTAGATACTGACGGTGATGGTGTTTACGACAAATTTGATGCTTGCCCAGAAGTTGCAGGTTTAGAAGAATTTCAAGGATGCCCAGATACTGATGGTGACGGAATCATCGATCAAGACGATGCTTGTCCAAAACGTGCGGGTTCTGTAGAGATGAATGGATGTCCTGATTCTGACGGAGACGGATTATCTGATATTGAAGATGCATGTCCAAACCGTGCTGGGAGCGCTGAAATGGGTGGATGCCCAGATACAGACGCTGACGGGATTAGCGACAAAGACGATGCTTGTCCAGGAGAAGCTGGTCCAGCAGAGAATAACGGATGCCCATGGTCTGATGCAGATGGCGATGGTGTGCCAGACAAAGATGATGCCTGTCCAGAATTAGCGGGTATCGCGGCAAACAATGGATGCCCAGAATTACCACAAGACGTAATTTCAACATTAAATTCAGAAGGTTCAATGATTCGTTTTAGAGCAGAATCATCTGAAATTGTTGGAGACGAGTCTGCTGCTGTGATCGAGAAAATTAAAGGAATCTTAGAGAGCTATCCTTCTTACGGTTTTACAGTTGAAGGTCACGCTTCTAGCGATGGTAGTAAAGCGTACAACCAAAAACTTTCTCAATCTCGAGCTGATGCTGTTAAAGCAGCGTTAATTACAGCAGGTGCAAGTGCTGATCGTTTAACGACTGCTGCATTTGGTGAAGATCGTCCGATTGGAGACAACAATACAGCAAAAGGAAGAAAGAGTAACCGTAGAGTTCAGTTCTCTGTTGGAGAATAAACTTCCTTAACAATACAATGAAATGCCTTGGTAATACCAAGGCATTTTTTTTGTCCAAATCTCAGATTGAATTTTATTAAATTGAAGTAAATTTCATAGATGAAGCCTTTCCTCGTTCAAGCCATAGAGCAAATACAAGCAAACCACGACGCTTGGGAGGAAGTCGTAATTATTTTGCCCAGTAAACGTGCAGGTGTTTACTTTAATCATCACCTTTTACAACACGTTCAAACAACACAAATTGCTCCTGAAGTTCATAGCATTGAGAGCTTTGTAGCGACTTTATCTTCATTAAAGAAAGCACCTCAAATTCATCAAATATTCACATTGTATCAAGAGTATACAGCATTGCTTGATCCAGCTGATCGTGACGACTTTTCAACCTTTTTGTTGTGGGGAAAACGATTGCTGAATGATTTTAATGACCTTGATGCCTACCGAATAAATCCGAGAGAAATTCTTGAAGATCTTGGTGAGTTCTATCGAATTGAATCAGTTTTTGCTGAAGAGGACAAACGCTCTTTCTCTCCATCGTTTTGGCGTGTTTTGCCGCAGCTATATGAGAATTTTGAAAACGCCCTTTTGGAATCCAATTGGGGAACATTAGGAATGCTGTATAAAGACACGCTAGATAGTTTAGAATTGTATTTAACCCACACCGCTAAAACACATTATTTTATTGGTTTTAATGCGTTAAATAAAGCAGAACAGGACCTGCTTCAAGGTTTTCTTGTAGAGAAAAAAGGAACAGTTCTATGGGACTTAGATTGCACACTCTATGAAGATCAATTCCATGCGGCTGGGCGATTTATTCGACATTACCAAAAAACATGGCCCTACTATCGTCAAAACCCCTTACGCTTTAAAGAAGCCTCTTTTTCGACGAAAAAAGAGATAAAATCCATTGGCTTTTCAGGGAATATAGCTCAGGCACAATATGTGGGGAAACTTCTTGAAAAAAAGGAAACCACTACTGCTACTACTGCTGTTGTTTTTGGCAACGAACAACTTTTACTTCCTGTTTTGGCTCATTTGCCCGAACGAATCAACAATTGGAATGTAACCATGGGCTATGCCATTGAACAACTCCCAATGACACAGTGGTTTTTAACCTTGGTTTCATTACATGCAAACTACACAGATGATGGGTTTGATCGAGAGCAATTACTACATGTTTTGAGTTTTTCTCCGTTTAAAAATTACACCAAAACCCTTGGTGAAGCATTTCATAAGCTGCACAAAACATTAACCCAAAATTTCGCTTCAAAAGTTTCGCTAAACACTCTCGCACCCTTCTTGAATAGTGCGTTAGGAAAAGCATTACTTCATCCTGCGGATCACCCAACAGTATTAATTGATCAACTCATATATATACTTACCCAGTTTACAGAAACCAGTAAACTTTTCGATGCAATGAGTTTAGCGGTCATTGAAACGATTATGGGTGTTTTAGCCCAAATACGTGTTCAACTTGAAACCGTAAATTTTGACGTGAGTAGTGCTGCTTTTTTCGTTTTGCTTAAAGAAAGTATAGCGTTGCAAACACTCGACTTCAAGGGAGACCCAATTGAAGGAGTACAATTAATGGGAATGCTAGAATCAAGAGTACTAGATTTTGATCGAATCATTATAACTAATGTTAATGAGGGAATTCTTCCCGTTGGAAAAAATGATCAGAGTTTTTTCCCATTTGCCATGAAAAAGAAATATGGGTTACCAACCTTTTTAGATAATGATGCGATATATACGTATCACTTCTACAGGTTGCTACAACGTGCAAAAGAGATCCATTTACTGTATAACGCTAAATGCGAAGGCTTAAATGCAGGTGAAAAAAGCCGTTTCATTCGTCAGCTTGAATTACTTACACCTGCTAACCATGTGTTTAGTGATGAACAATACCCCTTGTATTTGCCCAACGTAAACGCTTCACCACCTGAGGTAATTAAAACGCCACACATGATGGAGCGCTTAGAGCATCTGGCAGCAAAAGGTTTTTCACCTACTTCATTAACCACCTATTTGAATGACCCTATAACATTCTATGACCGCTATATATTAGGTGTAAAAGACCCTGAAGTATCGGGTAAAGTAATTTCAGATTTAACCAGAGGGACCCTAATACATGACTGCGTTGAACAACTCTATACCCCATACATTGGTCGTGTACTCCACCCCAAAGATTATGACGAAATGTGCGCAAAGTTACCTGCAACTTTAGCAACCCTTTATGCTAAAACAAATCCTGAAATGCCTGAACCTAAAGGAGAGAACTTTCTTATTTTAAGTGCATATGAACGGGGAATTGAACAGTTCTTAAAAGAGGAAAAGAAACTTATTGTAGCTGGGAATGAGTTGATCATAACGGGATTAGAAAAAGAATTTTCTGTGCCACTTCAAGAGTGTGTAGACGGGAAACAGATCGTTATACGCGGAAAAATTGATAGGGTAGATCAATACAACGGAGTAACCCGTTTAATTGATTACAAAACAGGAAAAATAGAGAAAAGCAAATTAAGTTGGATTAACTGGGAGAGTTTTGTAGGTGATTATAAGCGGAATGCGTTGTTTCAACTACTGTTGTATGCGTGGGCCTATTTAGAAAACGAAAACTGCTCTTCCGTTGAAGTTGGTGTTATTTCTTTTAAATCGCCAAAAGAAATTGTGATGCCTTTGGTGCGAAAAAACCTTCCGAAAGGTTCTGATCTAGGTAAAGTAGACCATTCTTTTGCGGCTGAAATTCACAATTTTATCCTGCAACTTATTCAAGAATTATTTGACCTAGAAAAGTCTTTTGTATCTTTGAAAGAAGGGAAGTAAATTTCAGTAAAGCCACAAAAACTCGAATACATGGCCAATCAAAACAGACACCGCAGCGAACTCAATTGGTTTCTTCGTCTCATTACCTTGGGAGACCGCTTTTCCATTCAAGACTTCTATGACCGCTTAAAAAAAGGTTTTGTAGAATTTTTAATTGTATTCTTTGGGGTATTGGTCTCTTTCTCGGTAGAACAACAAGGAGAAAATTTTGATGATCGCGAAAGTAATATCGACAATCTTATAGGTCTTCGAAATGAGTTGATGGAAATGAAAGCATATACCCAAGACTATATATTAGAAAATGAATGGGTCACCAACATGTACCTCGAACAATATAAGCGTTGGGAACAAGATAATGATAGTATCTTTTTGGTGTATGATGAAGAAGATGATTTTCATTATCCCCCAATGGCTTTTTACACCAATAGAAACCCTTTTAACCCACCTCGTGTCGTTTATGATGCGATAAAACTAGACGGAACATTCAGATTTTTAGGTTCAGAAATAGGTCGTTTAGTGAATGATAATTACGATGGTACAGATTTAAAGTACCTTATGATTAACACTGATAAAGAGGAAAAAAATTGGGTCGATGAATATACTGGGAGACTTGCTCACCAATGGGTGTTTGATCTAAACAGTATTGATGTAGAGGAAAATGATTTTTGGGTTAAAAACCGAAAATACATCCAACAAGATCGCTTTATCAAATACAATTTATTTAAACGAATAGAACTTTGGTATCAAATAAACGAACAGCTATTCGCCTACAATGAAACTTTAGATAAAAACATTCGTGTTTTAAATAAAGTTATAGCGGAGAAAGAAGATCAATGGACTGTTATTTGGTGGTGGGGGGACAAACCAGACTGGCTACGAGCTTCCCCGAAATTAACGACGGAGGAACTCCCGGACCAGGAACCGTTAGCTGTCCAGTAAAATAAAGATTGTTTACTTTTTTACTCTTCAATTTAGGACGTAAGAATGCTGTTTGCAATAAAGTATTCGCCATCCCGTAGGCATTCCCTTTATATGAGTTGTATTCCGCTACAAAATCATTTACACAAAATGATTCGTAAAATGAAATGTGTGATCTAATTTTTTGATCTGTTAACTCTTCTAGGCGGTCTATAACAATATTGAAATATTTTTCTCTTAACTCTGGGGTATCTTCTAAACCAGGAGCAATCGGGATCAATAAAAAACAGGCTTCTTTCCCTTCAGGAGCCATACTTGCATCTGTAATTGAAGGGAAGTTGGCATAAAAAAGTGGTTCTTTGGGCCATTTTGGGTCATCATAAATATCAGAAGCATGAGCATCAAAATCTACATCGAAGAATAAGGTGTGATGAGAAACATTTTTGACCTTTTTATCTATTCCAACAAAAAATAATAAAGAAGAAGGTGCAAAGGTTTTTTTGTCCCAATAGGCTTCGCTATAGGCCCTGTATTTTTGCGGGAGTAAACTTTCGCTGTGGTGATAATCAGCACCGCTAATCACAATATCGGCTTTGTGCTCTTTCCCATTACTTCGTATTCCAATTGCCTGTTTGTTTTCAACTAGTATTTCTTCTACCGTTTCTCCCAAATGAAAGTTGACACCTAATTCTTTGGCTAGCCTTACCATTCCTTCAACAACACTATACATGCCTTTGTCTGGGTGCCAAGTGCCTAAGCCAAAATCTGCAAAATTCATGAAGTTATAAAAGGCAGGTGTTTGACTGGGTTTTGCGCCTAAAAACAAAACAGGAAACTGAAGTATTTGCGCCAAACGAGGGTTGCTAAACTCTTTTAACACCTCTCTTTTAATGGTGCTTAAAAAATAGCCTATTTTCTTGATGGTATCAGGAGTAACCAATTCTAAAGGTGAAATTCCGGGACGGTAAACCAAATCTTTAATAGCGATGTCGTAGTTATCAGCTGCTTTCTCGATAAAACGTTTTAATGGAACTGAACTTCCTTTTTCTTCTTCTTCGAAGGCCGCATAAATCTTTTCTAAACTGTCACCTATTTTAATTGAGGTTTGATTGTCGAAGTATACCTCATAGCCAGGATCTAGCTTTTCCAGCTTATAATAATCACTCACCTTTTTACCAAAGTCCCCAAAGTAAGATTCAAAAACGTCTGGCATCCAATACCAAGACGGTCCAATATCAAAAGTAAACCCGTCTTTTTTGAATTGTCGAGCTCGCCCACCCGGAGTGTCGTTTTTTTCAAAAATAGCAACGTGATAACCTGCTTGTGCGAGATAAGAAGCAACAGACAAAGAGGAAAAGCCTGAGCCTACAACAATAATTTTTTTCATAGCGCAGTAAAGATACGCTATTCTTAAACAAAATAATTGGAATGTTTAGCTCTTTCGCTTAATGCGTTCTTTATAGATTTCTTCTACAAAAGCAGCACTAATAACCCCAGTTGGAATTGCAACAACACCAATACCCACCAAAGAAATGAGGGAGGCAAAGATTTTCCCTCCAACAGTTACGGGATATACATCGCCATAACCCACCGTAGCCAAAGAAACTGTCGCCCACCAAATGGACTCTGTAATACTAGAAAACTTGTCGGGCTGTGCCTCATTCTCTAAGTAGTAAATTGCCGATGCAGAAAATAGAATAGTCAATACTGACAGAAAAAGTGTGAAGGTCAATTCATTTTTAACAGACATTAGCGCACGCGTAAAAACTTTTAAAGATTTACTTTTTCTTCCAATTTTAAATATTCTTGTTAGTCGGAAGAGGCGTAATATTCTAAAGAAGCGTCCGTCTACCTTTATTACTTGGTTTAGGTAGAAAGGGAGAATCGAAATCAAATCAATAATACCGTAAAAACTAAATACATAACCTAGTGCCCCGCTTAGCCCTTTTTTATAAATAGCATGAACTATACGGTATAGGTATTCTGTACTGAAAATTACAATTGAAATTAATTCAAAAACATAGAAGCTTGGTCCATAAGCCACACGAAGACTCTCGTGTGATTCTAATATCATTGCACCTACATTTAAAAAAATGAGCACATAGATAAATTGATCAATATAGTTATGGACGTCTTTTAGCTTCAAATATCTTTTATTTTCTCATCATATCGCGAGCGATTAATATACAGACAATAATAGTAGTGAGAATGACAAGATTGGCAACAAAAGTAGTGGTCATGAATGAGTTGTTAGTTTATCAAAAATAGCTAAAAGTCTCGAATCTTAATATTAAAAATTGAACCAAAGAAGGCAAATTTTACCTCTTTAATGGGGCAAAACGAAAAAATGTTTAACAAAAACGGAAAAAGATTAAATAGAATTTGTTTTGTATAACAATTATTAACTATATTTAAACAGTTTAATTCAATTTGGTTTCAACGCCTCTGCAATTTACTTCCAAAGTCAAATTCTAAAATCCTATCTGCAGAGGCGTTTTTTTTACCAACCCCCACAAAAAAACCCTCACAATAGTTAAAAAAATCATACCATGTCAGCAGTGCTTTAGAACTGCTATTGGGTAGTCATTGTTTAATTCTCAATTTTCAGGGCAGTATAAAAACAGCTACATTTGTTTGAGTAGCGTATTCCAAGGTAAACATTCCCTCACAATTACACTGCTGTTATTGATAATTGTCAATTTGCTTTACTAAAATGATAGAAAAACAACCCATCACATTCAACGCCATAGCGATTGGTTTGATCTGGTTGTTTCACGTGAGCGGAATCATAGGAATACTTTATGGAGATTCTCAATGGTTTGTTGGGGCAACGCCATTAAACCTCTCTCTTTCTTTTGGTCTTTTATTGTGGACAAGCCGACATGAAAAAAAGGCTTACATCATTGCTTTTATTGCCTTTGCAATTGGTATGATTGCAGAAGGCTTGGGGGTAAACTACGGACTAATTTTTGGCCATTACAACTATGGTGAGGCCTTAGGATGGAAGATAGCTGGGGTACCATGGTTAATTGGTGTAAATTGGTCAATACTCACACTTTGTTGTGGCGCGATTGCCGCCAATTTAGCCGATGCTTTTATATCCCGGGTCTTTTTGGGCGTAGGTTTAATGCTTCTCCTAGATTTTGTTATCGAACCCATTGCTCCCATTCTTGACTTTTGGACGTTTGATGGAGGAATAGCACCCTTGCAAAACTATTTGGGATGGTTTGCTATAGCCCTTCCATTACACCTGTTATATCAGTTCATGAAAGTACAGATTAAGGGTAGTTTCACCCACCACCTTTATCTCTTGCAAATCATTTTTTTCACCTTACTTTTGTTGCAAATCAACACCTTGCAAAATGCGCTATAATCTGCTTTTTTTAGTTTTTTGTTTGTGTTTGTCTTGCAGTTCTTCAACTTCCAACCAAGACAAAGAAAAACTTGATAGTGAAACAAAAGAACCAATAACCTTAGATATTGGTGCACTTTCAGTATATAAATTAACACCACATCCTGTAACCGATTCTCTCTTAGTTCCCTTAAAAGAATTTAAAGAATACAACGATAAAATTAATAACCTTGCAAAACTTGATCCTACAGGAGTCGAGCCATTTATTCTGGCAACACTAATTAAATGCGAGGCTTTATTAAAGAAAAAATTACCCAGCCCTTTCGAAACTCCCGAAATAAAAAGTAGGTTGAAAGTAGTTAAAACACAGTTACTTAAAGCACGTTATTTTAGCCAAGAAGAACAAATTGATCAACTTAAAGAAAGTTTTGAGCAAGTGTTCATTGCCCACAAGGCTTATCTAAAACGCATAGAAGATTTTGCATTTGATGAAACACAAGCCACCAGCAAAGATCTTAAATCAATGAATTAAAGGTAGTCTGGAGAAGTTAAACTCTTTGCAGAAACCTCTAAAGCATACAATTGATTGGTTTCTATACTGTCTTGAATCTTAGCTAATACTTTGTTGTAGTTTTCACTGTCACCAGATGTATCAATTTGTATTAGCGAAAGCAATTGTTTCTTAAATAGCTGATCTTGCGCTAAACATTTTGCAAAGGGATTTGACTTTTCTCTTTTTGGGCTTGCTACCATAAGTTGACGAATATCTGGTCGTTTTAAGAGAACATTATCCGCCTCGATACCAAAATCGCTTAGTCGCATACTAAAGTCATTGAACATGCGGTTGCGATAAAGTGCTTGCTGATTGAAAAAGCGTTTGAACGTAGGGAGATCTTGTTTATCTGCCGCATTCAAATACATTAATTTGTCCTGTCTACTCTGATTGAGTAAACGTTCTAACAATACAATGCAATCTTTTTCTTTAGACACTAATATAGTTTTAACTACATAAAGTTAGAAAATTTGCTTGCCCCTTTTCCTCGAGGCTCAATTTAATGTCAACAAGTTTTCCACGTTGAATTTAACACCTAGTTGAGTTTGTATTTTATTTGAAAGAATACGTCGGTTAGGATCACTAGTTACTATAAACGAGGGAAGTGATATCCCCGCCTTTTCTGCCATGGTATTATAATATGATTTGCGATCAGGATGAAAGGGAGTAACAGCGTTAAACACACTATTTTCCTTTTGTTTCTCAATAACCGCCAAGAGACAATTGATGCAATCTTCAAGATGAATCAAATTAATTTCACCTTCAGGATTCACAATAGCATCTCGTTTAGCAAGTGAAAATACGGGATGTCTATTTGGGCCTATTAATCCACCAAATCGTAACACAGTAGTGTGGTATTGGGTGGCGCTTAACAAAAGTTCTTCACACTTTAGCAACTGTTTTCCACTTTCAGAGAAAGGGCGTGGCATTGAATTTTCATCAATAGCTCCCGTTAACTTTCCATAAACAGAAGTACTGCTGATAAAAATGAGATGCTTTATATTGGAATGAAGAATATTTTCTGCCAAATTCTTGATAACCAAATCATACCTGCGTTCTGAATTTTGACGTAATCCCGGTGGTAGAGTCAAGATTAAAACATCAACATTTTCAACGAACTTCTCTAGACCCAAACAATTATCTTCTTCGCATTGAACTAGGTAGGCTTGAATGCCCTTAACATCTAGAGTTTCCAGCTTATCTTCACTTGTGGTGGAACCCTTAATGGTGTGTCCTAATGCTAAAAGTTTTTCTGCTAGTGGAAGCCCCAGCCAGCCACAACCTAAAACAGCGATCGTTTTCTTTTTTCCTTGCTCCATAGCCTTGCAAATATAGCTAAGGCATTGATAAATAATAGGGTTAAATTTTTTTTACGTAACTTAAATGAAAACCAAAATGAAAAGTTATGGCAGTAAAAAGTTTTCAAGGCGCGCGCGCAACGATAAAAAAAGCAAAGCCCACCACAATTTTGGTACGGGATATTATGACCAAAAATATGATTTGCTTTACCCAAGAACAAACCATTCATGATGTCATGAAGGCCTTTATAAAACATCGCATATCTGGTGGACCTGTGGTTGATGCCAATATGCGACTTATCGGAATCATATCCGAAGGGGATTGTATGAAAGAAGTTTCGGATAGTCGTTATTTTAACATGCCTATTTTAGACAAATCCGTGGGGTATTTTATGACCAAAGAAGTAGAGACCTTACCGGCAACCATGAGTCTTTTTGATGCCGCTTCTAAGTTTCATAATTCAGGGAGAAGACGATTCCCCGTTTTAGATAACGGTAATTTAGTAGGACAAGTAAGTCGAAAGGATATCGTAATTGCTGCTGCGCAATTGCGCGGTGCTACATGGCATCAACTGTAAATTTCCTTTGCTATTCTAAACGTATTAGCGTGAGCTTCTAAAATGATTTTTATGTCTTTAGAATAACCTCCGCCCATACTGCATTGAACCGGTATGTCAAGCGATTTACAACTTTCTAGCACAAAAGCATCCCTAGCTTTGCATCCTGCAATGCTCATGCCTAACCTCCCCAGTTTATCAGTCGCAACAACATCAACTCCACAGAGATAAAAGATAAAGTCAGGTTTAACTTTTTCTAGCAAATGAGGTAGTGCAGATTTAAGGCTGTTAAGATAAGTGGTGTCATTTGTTCCATCTTCCATTGCTAAATCATAATCACTTTCTTCTTTGTGAAAAGGATAGTTTTTTGCGCCATGCATAGAAAAAGTGAAAACTGCAGGGTTATGTTTAAATATTTCGGCAGTTCCATTGCCCTGATGAACATCTAGGTCAACAATTAAAACACGATTAACTAACTGTTGATCGATTAAAAATTGCGCTGCTATGGCTTGATCATTTAACAAACAAAATGCCTCACCCCACGCACTAAATGCATGGTGTGTACCGCCAGCAATATTCATCGCAATACCATCGGTTAGTGCTCGTTTTGCCCCTTCAACTGTTCCTCCTGCAATAATAATTTCACGATCAATTAGTTGTTGACTTAAAGGGAAACCAATTTTACGCACCTCTTTTGGGTCTAACGCTAGGTTGAGTAAACGGTCTAGGTATTTTGAATCGTGAACACTTTCAATAATCGCGTTGGGAATTTTTTCAGGCGCAAAAAAGTCTTCCTTTTCACACGTTCCTTCATAAAGCAATTGCTTGGGGAGTAAATCATACTTTTCCATTGGGAAACGATGTCCTTCTGGAAGGGGTAATTGATAGATAGGATGGTAGGCTATGTTGAGCATTAACAGATTGGATAACCGTTTTCAGCGCCCTTATCAGGACTCACCATAACAGTTTTTCCATTTTTGTCTTCTGTCATCAACAACATGCCTTGGCTTTCTACCCCCCGAATAGTTCGTGGTGCCAAATTGATGAGGACGGTTACTTTTCTTCCAACCACCTCTTCTGGTGTAAAGCTTTCAGCAATTCCAGAAACGATAGTTCTCACTTCTTCTCCAAGATCGACCTGTAACTGGAGTAACTTCTTCGTTTTCTTCACTTTTTCAGCAGCTAGAATAGTCCCTACACGAAGGTCAAGTTGACTAAAATCTTCAAATGAAATAAGTTCCTTTTGTTCGGGTAAGGTTCTATTTTCGTCTTCATTGGCTACTTTGGTTGCTTCTAATTTTTCTAGTTGTGCAACAATAACATCATCTTCAATTTTTTCAAAAAGAAGGCGCTGTTCTCCAATGCTATGATTTGCTGGTATTAGGGTTGTTTGTTGAGCAATTTCATCCCACCCAAGCGGCTCAGAAATATTGAGTATGCTGCGTAATTTTTCAGCACTATGCGGTAAAAAAGGAGCCGAAATTGAGCTTAATGCAGCAGCGATTTGTAATGCAATATGCATAATAGTTGGTACGCGTTCGGGTGCATCTTTAATGCGTTTCCAAGGTTCCTCGTCTGCCAAATACTTATTTCCCAAACGCGCTAGATTAATCATTTCTTGGCTCGCTTCGCGGAAACGGTATTTCTCAATGGAATGCCCCACACGACTAGGAAATTGTTTTAGTTCTTCTACTACTGCTTGGTCTTGTGGTAAAAGCTCCCCTAGTGCAGGTACTTTTCCCGCATAATATTTATGAGTCAAGACCACAGCCCGATTAATAAAGTTTCCAAAAATCGCAACCAATTCACTGTTATTTCGCGTTTGAAAATCTTTCCAGGTAAAATCGTTGTCCTTTGTTTCTGGTGCATTGGCTGTTAGTACATAACGCAAAACATCCTCTTTTCCTGGAAACTCGTCAAGGTATTCATGCAACCAGACAGCCCAATTTTTTGAAGTTGAGATTTTATTTCCTTCAAGATTGAGAAACTCATTTGCTGGAACATTTTCGGGTAAAATATATTCTTTTGAAGTCTTTAATATACTTGGGAATATAATACAGTGAAACACAATATTATCTTTACCGATAAAGTGAACTAATGCGGTAGAATCATCTTTCCAATAAGGTTTCCAATCTTTTCCTTCCCGCTTTGCCCATTCTTTTGTAGATGAAATGTAGCCAATGGGGGCATCAAACCATACATATAGCACTTTACCTTCGCCGCCTTCAACAGGAACAGGAATACCCCAGTCAAGATCACGCGTTACAGCCCTTGGTTTAAGCCCATCATCAACCCAAGACTTTACCTGCCCATAAACGTTGGGTTTCCAATCATTTTTATGCCCTTCAAGTATCCACTCTCGGATAAACCCTTCATACTGGTCTAAAGGTAAAAACCAGTGTTTGGTGGCTTTAAGTTCAGGTGCACTCCCGGAAAGGGTTGATTTGGGTTGTATTAAGTCTGTTGCATTAAGTGAGCTTCCACAATTTTCACATTGGTCTCCATACGCTTCTGGGTGGTCGCATTTAGGACAGATTCCCGTAACAAAGCGATCTGCTAAATACTGTTTTGCTTCAGGATCATAAAGTTGTTCTGTGGTTTTCTCAATGAATTTCCCGTCAGCATGCATGTTGGCAAAAAATGATGATGCTGTTTCGTGATGAATTTGTGCAGAGGTTCGAGAGTAATTGTCAAAGGAAATTCCTAAACGTTGAAAAGAACCTCTGATCATTGCATCGTATTTATCGATAATTTCTTTTGGACTCACTCCTTCTTTTTTTGCACGTATAGAAATAGCCACACCATGCTCATCACTTCCACAGATAAAGGCGACATCTTTGTTTTGTGCCCGTAGGTAACGCACGTAAATATCAGCAGGTACATAGACTCCAGCAAGGTGACCAATGTGGATAGGGCCATTGGTATATGGTAGTGCAGCGGTAACGGTGTAGCGTTTTGCTTTTAGCGCCATAGAGAAATTTTACCGCAAAAATAAGATTTTTTCTGCCCCTAAAGGGCTATTTTTAATACGTTCTAACCAAATCGATACAACATGAATCAAGCCTATGCCTTTGGCCAAGAGGCAGAAAAAAGAGCCGCTGCCTACTATCGTTCCCTCGGATTCAAGGTTGTGGCACAGAATTACCGTTACCGCAAAGCAGAAATCGATTTAATCGCTCAAAAAGCAGACCTATTAGTGGCTGTAGAAGTTAAAGCAAGAAGTTCAAATGCCTTTGGAGTCCCACACAGCTTTATTTCACCTAAAAAAATAAAACTATTGGTAATGGCCATGGATACATATGTACAACAACGAAATTTAGAGGTAACTGTTCGTTTTGATGTAATTAGTTATACCCTCAGTAGCGGGAAATGGATACGCGACCACATAGAAAACGCATTCTATCCATTTTAAAAAAATGTTTTATTTGTAACATAAAGTTTTAAATATTATCTTTGTCGAAAATTTAAACTCGATGAAAACCATTGCTTCTGTGGTTGAGCACTACATTAAAACCAAACCTTATTTGTCTACTGCAATGTCGCAAGGAATTATAAACCTAACTTCTTTGGCAAGGCAAATACAACCAGAAATAGAAGAGACCCTACAAAAACCTGCACGAAGCGGTGCCATTGTCATGGCGCTAAAGCGAATTTCTGACAATTTAGAATTTCTTTCAACCCACAAAATTGTAAAGGTTTTAAAAGAAATAGGGGATATAACGGTTCGATCTAATTTGGTGGATTACAGTTTTAAGATATCTGAAACCCTGCTCAATGCGCAAGCAAAATTCTTAGCAGAAGTCAATGACAATCCTAACGTATTTTACACTTCCTCACGTGGGGTGACCGAAAGTAATATTATTGTAAGTAGCAATGCAGCGTCACAACTAGAGCACTGTTTTGAAAGTGAAACTTTGATTGAAAAAACCGAAGAATTATCTTCCATCTCCATCAAATTACCTACGGAGAATGTGACCATCCCGGGGATCTACTATTTTATTTTTCAACGCCTGTCTTGGGAGGGAGTCAATATTTTTGAGGTTATATCTACCTCCAATGAATTTACTATTTTGGTTGGTGAAGATCAGGTAAACATAGCGTTTAAAGCCATTAAAGAGCTCAAAGACCTATAGTTCAGGAAGAACAGCTAGCGCTTCTGATACACTTGCTACTTGTTTAATGGCAAGGCGAAGACGAAGCCCCTGTCGGGTTTCCTTCTCTTTCAATTCTACCTTCCCTTCACTGAGTTGAACCCACTGCAACACAGTATTAAATGTTTCACTCTGATAATATTCACTCTCTTGATCAGCAATAAAATACGCAGAGAGCAAACCTCGTTTTAAAATGATCCGTTCTAGGCCAAGCTGAAGCGCCTTCCATTTTAAACGAACACTATTTAGCAGATCTTCTGCTTGAGCCGGCAAGGGTCCAAAACGATCTTCCAGATCAGATTGGAATTTCAACAACTCCTCCTCCTCATTTAATTCGCTTAAACGGTTATAGAGTGTTAGGCGTTCACTTACAGAATTGACATAATCATCGGGTAAAAGAATGGCTAAATCAGTATCGATTTGCACCTCTTTAATGAAGCTCTTTTCTTGCGTATCCTGCTCATTGTAAAGGTTTTTGAATTCATTTTCTTTCAATTCCTCTATGGCTTCTTTAAGAATTTTTTGGTACGTATCGAACCCAATATCATTTATGAAGCCACTTTGTTCTCCCCCTAAAATATCTCCTGCTCCTCTAATCTCAAGGTCCTTCATTGCAATTTTAATCCCTGAACCCAATTCAGCATACTGTTCAATAGCTTGAATACGTTTTTGTGCATCGCTAGACATTGCACTTAAGGGTGGTGTAATGAAGTAGCAAAATGCTTTTTTGTTGCTTCTCCCAACCCTGCCTCGCATTTGATGAAGGTCACTTAAACCAAAATTTTGTGCATTGTTAATGAAAATAGTATTTGCATTTGGTACATCTAATCCATTTTCGATGATGGTGGTTGCAATTAAAATATCATACTTTCCTTCCATGAATTCAAGCAGGTTTTTCTCTAGCTTTTTTCCATCCATTTGGCCATGACCAATGCGAATGCGCGCATCGGGAATCAAGCGTTGTAACATGCCCGCAACCTCCTGAATATTTTCCACGCGATTATGAATAAAATAAACTTGACCACCGCGTTGCATTTCATAGAGAATCCCATCGCGAATTAATGCCTCATTGAACCGTACTACTTCACTCTCTATTGGATAGCGGTTGGGGGGCGCTGTAGCAATCACTGATAAATCACGTGCGGCCATTAAACTAAATTGTAGTGTTCTAGGAATAGGGGTGGCTGTGAGGGTTAAGACATCAACATTGGTCTTTAAAGCACGTAGTTTTTCTTTTACTGAAACCCCAAACTTTTGTTCTTCATCTACCACCAGCAGCCCTAGATTTTTAAATTCAACACCCTTGCCTACCAGTTGATGTGTTCCAATGATGATATCTATTTTTCCCGCCTTCAAATCTTCCATCACCAAACGTTTTTCTTTGGCAGTTCTAAAGCGGTTGAGGTAGTCTACACGAACCGGAAAATCTTCTAAACGTTTAGAAAAGTTTTTGAAGTGTTGAAACGCCAAAATTGTGGTGGGAACCAAAACAGCTACCTGCCGACCGTTGTCTACTGCTTTAAATGCCGCACGAATGGCAACCTCAGTTTTTCCAAAACCAACGTCTCCACAAACCAGTCGGTCCATTGGGCGTTCACTTTCCATGTCTTCCTTTACCGCGGCGGTAGCAGAACTTTGATCGGGGGTGTCTTCAAAAATAAACGAAGCCTCTAATTCCAATTGTAAATAGCTGTCTGGAGCACAGGCTGTCCCAATTTTTTGACGTCGTTTAGCGTAGAGTTCAATTAGATTAAAAGCAATTTCTTTGACGCGTTTCTTCGTTTTTTGCTTTAGATTTTTCCACGCATTTGACCCTAGTTTATAGACTTTGGGTTGCTTCCCGTCTTTCCCGTTGAATTTTGAAATTTTGTGTAAGGAATGAATGCTTAGGTATAAAATATCCCTATCCGCATAAACCAGTTTAATGGCCTCTTGTTGATTGCCTTCTACGTCAATTTTTTGTAAACCTCCAAATTGCCCAATCCCATGATCAATATGGGTTACATAATCACCAACTTCAAGATGTGTTAATTCTTTTAGTGTTAACGCTTGTTTTTTGGTATAGCCAGACTTTAACTGATATTTATGGTAGCGTTCAAAAATTTGATGGTCTGTAAAAACAGCAATTTTGGCCTCTAAATCTTCAAAACCTTCAAATAGGGGTTGCACCACGGTTTTATAATGCACCCTTTGTTCTAGTTCTTCAAAAATGGCATTCAATCGCTCAGCTTGTTGAAGTGATGCACAAGAAATAATGTTTTGATACCCTTTTTCGTGATTCTCATTAAGGTAGGCAATCAAACGATCAAACTTTCTGTTAAATGCAGGCTGCGGACTTTGCTTGACCAAGCTTTGCATTGTTGGTTTTTTTTCTGTTGACGCAATCACCGTACCCCAAGAAAGACGGTCTAAATCTTCCAACAAAGCTGCTTTAGATAGAAATAAACGTTCCGGGGGCAGGTGTTGGGTTTCTCCAGAAAGGGTCAAAAAACTCTTTTCGGCTTCTTGAAAATAGTGGTCTAAGCGCGCTGCCACGCCATCTAGACTCTGTGTTATAAGAACTCCCTCGGGCGCAATTAGTTCAATTAAACTCTTTCGTGTGGCGCGTTTAAAACCTTCGCTAGTGTTGGGCAATAATTTTATTTTCTCTAGCGAAGCAATTGAGAGTTGCGTTGCAACATCAAAACTGCGAAGACTTTCTACCTCTTCATCAAAAAACTCAATGCGATAGGGGTGCTGGTTGGCAAATGAAAATACATCAATAATCCCTCCACGAACTGAAAATTCTCCGGGCTGAGAAACAAAGTCAACCCGTTCAAATTGGTAATCAAATAAAACTTCATTGACAAACTCAAGCGACAATTGACTGCCTTTCACCACCTCTAGTGTGTTTTTACGAAGGGTAGCTTGAGATACCACCTTTTCAAAGACCGCTTGAGGGTAGGTGACCACCACCCTTGGTTTTTTAGAATTGCTAAGGGTATTAAGTACTTCTGAACGCAAAAGCACATTGGCGTTGTCGGTTGTTTCTGTTTGGTAGGGCTTGCGATAGCTTGAAGGAAAAAATAAGACACTTTCCTGCCCCAATAGCTGTTCAAAATCGTTTAGGTGATAGGCCGCTTTCTCTCGGTCTTCGCAAATAAGTAGCAAAGATTTTTGATAGCGCTCAAAGACATCAGCCAACCTAAACGTTAGACCAGAACCCACTACACCCTTTAAATGAAGGGATGCAGTATTCTCCAAAAATAGCGCTTCTAGGCTTTTTTGTGAGGGGGAATCAGCAAAGGCTCGATACAACGGGTCGATAGCGCTTTTTTTGCAAAGATAACTTGCTTATCGCATTTTT
>WTJU01000019.1 GCA_011526285.1 Candidatus Arcticimaribacter sp. | reverse complement strand
ATCGACGAGATTGGTGAAATCAATGACTTTATTCAAACAGAAGCGGGGAACAACACCAATATTATTATGGGGGTAGGAGAAGATCCTGCGCTGGGAAGAAGTATTTCCGTTACCATAATTGCTACTGGCTTTAACTCTGAGCAGCAACACGAGATTGTGAATACAGAAGCAAAGAAAATCATTCATACCCTAGAGGAAGAACAACCCTTGGTTCATGATTTAACACAGGCAGAAGTTCAGCAACCTATTTTTGAAGCGCCAATAAGTGCACCAACAGATGAACCTATTGTGCGTTTTAACTTAGAAGATGACGAAATAGTAACAGAGGCGGTGCAAGAAGTTGCTCCAGCTCAAGAAACAAACATAGAAGCAAACATTGAAGCTGTTTTACCGCAAAACGCTATCAATGAAATTGAAGTTGTTGACCATGAGGTTGTACAGCCTTTAAATGAGATTGAAGTTATTGATGCGGAAATTGTTGCCCCCGAAGTTGAACAACTTGATGTGATTGCTGAGGTTGTAGCGCCTACTCCAGCAAATGTGTTGGAAGAACAGGAAGAAGATGAATTTATCTTCAACGAGATTACCTCTAGCCTGAACGATATTGAGGTGGTTGATTACGAAGTGGTGGGCAAAGAAGAAGAGCAGCAAATTCAATTTGAATTTGAGTTGCCACTAACCACCCCTGCAGCTGAGACACCCAATCTTGATGTTGCCCCTAAAGTTTTTCATTTAGAAGAAGAATCTATTGCAGCATCAACAGAAGAAGAAATGATTGTTGATACGCCTGTTGAATTGGATTTAAAAGTGGTAGAAAAGGCCGAGCCAGCAGAAGAGCCTCTTCGTCCTGCAGCTCATGACAACCCCTTTGATCAATCGATTCGCGAGAGTATTACCAAGCAAAACGAAAAACGAAAAGAACAATTGAAGCAATTCAATTATACGTTTAAAAACAACCTTAACCGGATTGAAGAAATGGAGCGCCAGCCAGCCTATAAGCGATTAGGCTTTGAGCTTGATGCCCCCTCTGAGGAACAGTCTCCCTCAACTTTTTCACTTGACAATGACAGCAATGACGACATTCAATTGCGATCAAATAACTCTTTTTTACACGATAACGTAGATTAATTTTTAATGGGAATTTTAGCCAATTTAACCGATGAGATCAAAACCGCAATGCGGGCAAAAGACAGTTTAAAACTAGAGGCTTTGCGTGCCATAAAATCTGCTGTAATATTAGAGCAAACTGCGGCTGGTGGAAGTGATACCTTAAGTGATGAGCAAGAGATAAAATTGGTTCAAAAGCTAGTAAAACAACGTAAAGATTCTGCTCAAATCTTTCGCGAACAGAATCGTCCAGACTTGGCTGAACCTGAAGAAGCACAAGCGCAAGTTATTGCGCAGTTTTTACCAGAACAGCTTTCGGAAGAAGAAATTACTGCCATCATTCAATCTATTATTGAAAAAACAGGTGCTTCTGGAATGAAAGATATGGGTAAGGTTATGGGTATGGCCTTCAAAGAAATGGCAGGAAAAGCCGATGGAAAGACCATTTCTACAGTTGTAAAAGCACAACTGAACAGCTAATTAGCTGCACTCAATAACTATTTTACCCCGCACTTTACGTTGCATCATTTCTTCCATAGCCTTTTGCGCTTCTTCTAGCGGATAGACAGCATGTATATGTGGTTTTAATTTCCCCTGTGCATGCCATTGTATCAATTCCATGGTATTGCGCATGTTTTCATTGGGAAACTGCATAGCCCAAGATCCCCAAAAAACACCCACAATTTGACAGCCTTTTAGCAAGGCAAGATTGAGCGGAATTTTTGGTATATCTCCAGCCGCAAACCCCACCACTAAAAACCGACCTTCCCAAGCCATTGCTCTTAGGGCTGGTTCTGAAAATTTATCGCCAACCGGATCATAGATCACATCTGCTCCTTTTCCTTCTGTTGATTCTTTAATTCGGGTTTTAAGGTCTTCTTCACTGTAATTAATGCCCTCATCAGCCCCGTATTCTTTACAAAGTGCTAGTTTTTCTGCGCTAGAAGCACAAGCAATTACTCGTGCCCCCATAAGTTTCCCTAACTCTACTGCTGCCAATCCTACACCGCCAGAAGCGCCTAAAACAACAAGGGTTTCGCCCGTTTTTAGTTGTGCTCTATTTTTCAAAGCATGGTAGGAAGTACCGTAGGCCATTAAAAAAGAAGCCCCTACAGCATTGTTCATTAGGGGAGGTTTGGGGAAAACATTTTTTGCAGGAGCCACTACTTCCTCCGCAAACCCTCCGTTGGGAACAAATCCAAATACTTCGTCTCCAACAGCTACATTTTTCACTTTTGCGCCCACCGCTTTTACTGTACCGGCAATATCGCTACCGGGGGTAAAAGGGAGTTCAGGTTTATATTGGTATTTACCTTGTATAATTAAGGTGTCTGGGAAGTTTAAGCTACATGCTTTAACTTCAATAACGACTTCTTTTTCCCCTGCTTCAAGCGCAGGAAGGTCTTTTAATACAAGTGAGGAAGGAGGGCCAAATTGTTCACAAACAATTGCTTTCATAGTTTATTTGTTTTGAGGTTACCAACTATCAATGTAGTTGTTACCGTGTTTATTTATTGAAAAACAGCTCAGCGCTGATGTTATTCTTTTTCGCGTATCGACAGGGTCGATGACTTCATCAAATTCAAGGGTCTCGGCAGCATTAATGGCTTTCCCCTTTTCGTAGGCGCTAGCCACTAGTTTTTGGTAGCGTTCTTCACGTTTGGCTAGATCATCAATAGCTTCTAGTTCTTTTTTGTATCCTAGTTTAATGGCGCCTTCTAAACCCATCCCTCCAATTTCAGCACTTGGCCAAGCAAGACTTAGGAAAGAGGTGTGAAAACTACCTCCAGCCATGGCCATAGCTCCAAGACCGTATGCTTTGCGAACCAAAACGGTAATGAGAGGAACGGTTAAAGCTGCGGCACTTAAAAATAGTCGAGAAGAGTGGCGGATAAGTCCTGTTTGTTCATGCTCAGGTCCTACCATAAAGCCAGGAGTATCGCAAAGTGAAATTACGGGTAAACCAAAGGCATTGCACAGTTGTAGAAAACGGGCTGCTTTATCGGCAGCATCACTGTCTATTGCTCCTCCCAAATGGCGGGTGCTATTGGCAATTAATCCCATGGGTTTTCCTTGGATTCGAATTAAGGCGGTGACCATATTTTTTGCAAAACCAGCTCTTAATTCTAAGACACTATCAACGTCTGCTAGTGTGGTAACTATTTTTTTGATGTCATAGGCATATCGACGATCTTCTGGAAGAATGCTATATAAAGTTGTTTGATCTTGTGCTTTCCATTTTTCTTTATTTCCTTGAAAGTAAGAAAGGTATTGTTTGGCTACTTGAACTGCTTCTGCTTCATCTTTAACCAATAGATCAATCACCCCATTCTGATATAAGTCGTTTGCTGGACCAATGTCTTTTGGGTGGTAGTGTCCCAGACCTCCTCCTTCAATCATAGCAGGTCCACCCATTCCCATAGAACTGTCTTCGGTGGCAATAATAACGTCTGCACAGCCAGCAATGGCTGCATTTCCGGCAAAGCAATAGCCACCTACTAGTGCAATTCGAGGGATTTTTCCACTTAAACGAGCGAAAGAAAACCAGGTAGGTAAATCAAGTCCACCAGTGGTTACATGTTTAAAATCTACATCACCGGGACGTCCACCACCACCCTCTACAAAAAAGAGAATAGGGGCATTGGCTTTTTCTGCTAAAGCCATTAGACGGTCTGTTTTTTTATGACCAAAAGCTCCTTGGGTACCGGCTAATACGGTATAGTCATAACTAAGAATATAACAGCTGCTCGATTCTTTAAATTCTTTTGCGTTGATTTTTCCAATACCGCAGATTAGTCCGTCGGCTGGCGTTTCTCGGCGTAGTTCTTCTACCGTTTTTCGTTCTCTTTGTGCAGCAATAAGTAAAGAGCCAATCTCTTCGAAGCTGTCTTTGTCGCATAAATCTGCGATATTTTCGCGAGCAGTACGTTTTCCTTTTCGATGTCGTTTTTCAACCGCATCTTTTCGATGCTCATCTTTTAAATAGTATTGACGTTCTCGAAGTTCGGTAACATCTTTCCGATGCTTTTGTTCGTCTTTTTTAGCCATGGACATTAGACAAATGTGATCATTTCTTTTTTTAGATGGGGAAGCTCATTAAAGGTTAACAAGTTAAACTTTTCAGCAGAATATAAAAAAGTTGTCCAAGCGGTGTTTCGAATAGCGAAGTTGAGGTCTGCTACCTTTTTTTCGGAAGATAGCCCGAGGCATTCTGCTGTGATTGCACTAATGGTTCCACCCGAGGTGAATGCGGCTACGGTTTCTCCTTTTTTCACTTGTTTTAAGATGTGTTCTAACCCCCTTTTAACCTCTTCTCTAAAGGAACTCCACGTAGGCATTCCTTCAACAATAATGTTTCCTTCAGCCCATTCGCCCAAGAAATATTGAAAACTCAATAAGGTATTTGTTTTTGCTAATTCCGGGTTTGCTCTGGTACGCTCTTGCAATTGGATGAGATAGGGGTCGTTGGCCAATAAATCGGGTAAGGCTTTTTTCATGGTCTCAATGCCTTGATGTTCTTTTAGTCCCATAACTTCTTCTGCTGTGGGTAGGGGTAGATTGTGTTGAGCATAAACGTTTTTAACTGCCTCGTAGGTGTCTTTCTGTCGGTCTAGTGGTCCAACAAAAACACGATCAAATTGGATATTTTTTTGCGCCAAATATGTTCCAAGCGCTACTGCTTGTTCTTTGCCTTTTGAAGATAAAACATCATAATTATCTGCGCCTAATGAGGCTTGGCCATGTCTAAAAAAATAAAGTTTACTCATACCATTCTTGTCCTAACACTATGTTCTAGCCTTAAAGCTACTCCTTTGCTTTTACACCAGCGCAAAAGTTCTATGATTTATCACTGTAAAGTTTTTTGATTTTTTGATATCAGTATTTTTTACAACCAAACAGTGGGCAATGAGCGCTTTCGTTTTTTATCATTCATTTAACATCTTACCGTAAAAAGAATTAATAGTTTTAGAAAAAAATATACCATGAAACAACTTTTACTATCAGCTGTATTACTCGCTACTTTTTCATTAAGTGCACAAGAATTTAAAGGACTAGATAAAAGTCCTTTAGACATGATTCAATATCCTACCAGCAATCGAGATTCAAACAAATCAATACGTGTATTGTATTCACGTCCGCAACTAAAAGGGCGTGCCTTATCGAAGCTTGCTCCCAATGGCGAAGTTTGGCGAACAGGAGCAAATGAGGCTTCAGAGATTACATTTAATGAACCCATGAAATTAGGGGAAACAACTATTCCCGCTGGGAGTTATTCGCTCTATACTATTCCCGGTGAAAAAGAATGGACTGTTATATTAAACAAAGCAACCAATGTTTGGGGGGCATACAATTATAATGCAAGCGATGACTTAGCTCGTATAACGGTCCCTGTGAAATTAGCCAAGAAATCACTAGAAGCGTTTTCAATGGCCTTTGAACGTGTGGAGGGGGCTGTTCATCTTCACATGGGATGGGATACCCTGCGAATTGCAATACCATTTACTAAATAATCCTTTTTAATTTAGATTTACTACCCGCTTCGGCGGGTTTTTTTGTTGCCTTAATTGAAAAATTAGCTAAAAGGGAATTCATAAAATAATACAGGGTTTTGTTTGCTTTTTTTGTAATTAGAATGGCTAAATTTGCCGTCTAAACGTGTAACGCTGTACGGGCGTAAAGTTTGTATAAAGCGATAATTTATTTATCGTAATGGCCCAGTAGTTCAACTGGATAGAATATCAGATTTCGGCTCTGAGGGTTGG
>WTJU01000027.1:13976-22443 GCA_011526285.1 Candidatus Arcticimaribacter sp. | reverse complement strand
ATGTAAAATAGATATTTTAAGAGACAGCCCTTCCACTTTTCTGAAATGATTATATTTGGTCTATATCATAAAACTAAACCTAATGAGTTCACTCAAAAAAATTCTTGCCATAATTGGTCTACTTGTTTTAGTTGTCGTTGGTTACATGATCTACGGGACATTTATCAAACCTAAGAGCCCCAAAGGGATTGCTAACTTCGAAAAAGAAGATTTAACCGTTGAAGTAGTTTACCACAGACCCTATAAAAAAGAACGCTTGATTTTTGGCGCTAAAGAAGACAAAGCCCTAGTCCCCTATGGTGAATACTGGCGTTTGGGCGCAAATGCTGCCACTACTTTTGAAACCTCAAAAGATATCGCTTTTGCTGGTCGTATGCTAAAAGCGGGAATTTACCGCATGTATGCCATTCCTGAAGCAGACCATTGGATTGTAGCTTTAAATGAAGAAGCCGGAAAATTTGGTTACAGCGAACCCGACTACAACAAAGATGTTATGCGTGTAAACGTTACTGCAGCTAAATTATTAACCCCAATCGAACAATTCACCATTGAGCTTAAAGAAGACGGCGAAAATTTAACCCTACACATGCGTTGGGATACCACTGCAGTGGCCATACCACTCAACTAAATGGCATTTTTTAGCTTGAAAAACTTTTTTAAGGTCTTTTTCTTTGTCGCTGGAATTGGTGGCTTGATTTACTATGTGGTAGTGAAAATTCAGTACCAACAGAACATCATGTCTTTTGAAGATTACAACCCCACCTCTACACTCGTAGTGCCAGAAAACCCAATTAAAAAGGCAAAATATCCTTTTATCGACATTCACAATCATCAATTCGACATGCCTGTGAATGACCTCACCGAACTCACAGCAGAAATGGATAGCCTGAATATGGCCTTCATGATCAATCTAAGCGGATTTAGAGGCCTCTACCTTCAGCAATGCCTAAAAAACGTAAAAGAAAGCGCACCCAATCGGTTTGGACTATTCGTCAATCTCGATTGGGAACAAATTGATTCCCCCGATTTTGTTGAAAACAACCTGCGCATTCTACGCGATGCTAAAGCCGACGGTGCAATGGGATTAAAAGTCTATAAAGGACTTGGATTAACAGACGTAGACAGTCAAGGAAACAGAATTGCAGTAGATGATGCCCGCCTTGACCCTATTTGGGAAGAATGTGGGCGCTTGGGTTTCCCAGTACTCATACATTCTGCAGAACCAGCTTCGTTTTGGAAACCAAAAGACAAGTACAACGAACGTTGGCTTGAACTTAAGCAAAAACCTAATCGCTATCGCGATCCTGAAAAAGTGCCCTCTTTCGAATCCATTTTAGCAGAACAACACCATGTTTTTGAGAAACACCCAACTACCACCTTCATCAACGCCCACTTAGGCTGGATGGGGAACGATTTAGATCGCTTAGGAGCGCATTTGGACCGCTACCCTAACGTGGTTACCGAAATTGGTGCTGTATTGGCAGAATTGGGACGTCAGCCCCGCAGAGCGCACCGTTTTATGGTAGATTATCAAGACCGGGTTCTGTTCGGAAAAGACGCCTACAACGTATCCGAATATTATACCTATTTCCGCGTATTGGAAACAGATGATGAGTATTTTGATTACTACCGCAAACGACATGCATTTTGGAAAATGTATGGCCTCGCCCTCCCCGACTCTGTTTTGAAAAAAGTATATTACAAAAATGCTTTACGTATTTTACCGCAAGTAGATTCATCCTTATTTCCCAACTAATATGATTATAGTAAACACCCCTACCGTTCCCAATAAAGCCATAACAGAAGTTCATGGAATTGCCCGTGGCAGTACCGTACGCGCCCGCAATGTGGGGAGCGATATCTTTGCCGGTTTAAAAAATATTGTTGGTGGTGAAATTTCAGAATACACCAAACTACAAGCCGATTCGCGCGAACAAGCCCTAAAACGCATGCAAGAAGATGCTGAACGTTTGGGCGCAAACGCTGTTGTAAATCTAAGAATCACCACCTCCATGGTCATGCAAGGGTGCTCTGAGATCTTGGCCTATGGCACAGCAGTCACCGTAAAATGATTTCTATGATTGTTGGTGGGGTTTTAGTTATTCTACTCGTTTTTCTTATTGCCAAGCGAATTGACGACAAGAGCAAAGAAAATTTCGAACAACGCGATAATTAATCCCGTTCGCAGTAAACAATACAGTAGCGTGGAGTAAAATAGCGCAACAACGGACGTAGGCCTATTTTCTTTGGGTCTGGAGACGTCCATAACTCCTGTGCTTTAATGGTCCAGCCTGTTTTCTCCAACAAAAACCGAAACTGTTTCACCTCAAACTCGTGGTAGTGTTTGTCCCAATCGTCTTGCTCATTCCAATAGGCCGAGGCAAACCATAATTTTAAAGGAACAGAAGCGATTAATCGTTTCGATTTAATGGATTTTAAAATATTGTAAGGCGCCAATAAATGCTCAAAAATTTCAAAGGCGGTGACACAATCCACCTTGCTATTGGCATACAGCATAAAAGCATCGTCTAAATTCTCTCCTTGGGTGTTTTCTACCCTATATCCTGCTTGTTTAAGGTAGGGAGTAAACGGATTCTCGGTACCTAAATCTAGAAGACTACTTCCCGCTTCTAAATGCTTGGCCATAAAAGCCAAGGTCTTTTTATAACGCCTTTGATGCGGAATAGAAATGGCCATTAAAGCTTTGTTTTTCCCATAAACACATTAACGCCTTTATCAATAGGGTTGCCTGTGGTACGGCGAAAACTAACCACCTGCCCTGTGTGGTAAAGCGCATCAGATAACGGACCGTTCATCAAATTCCAGATGGGAAAGCTATACTCCTTCCCTCCTCTTGAAATAATTAACTGCATGGCATCTAATGCTTCTGCATTTTTAGACAAAAAGAGCCCACTAGCTTCATCTAGGAGCAAAAGCGTTGCTTTTCGCAGAGCGACATAATCTTTTGGAGTGTCTTCTAGGGGGCGTTTGCTGGGCTTAGAAAGGGCGGCATTTCGAATCATTTCTGATAAACCGTAGAGGTGTTCTAAAGTCTCAAAGGCAGAAGCAGCACCTTCGCTAGGACGATAGTTTAAATCTTCTTCACGTAAATCTTTCGTTGCCCAATAATAACGATAGCCCAAACCTTGGGTCATTCGTGCCATTACATTACCAGAAGTTGCCTGTTCTGGAGCCTTAGGAATTTCGTGCAATGGAAGTTGTTCTTGTGCCATAAGTGAAAAATTTAATAGAAATAAACAGAAAAAAAGGAAACGCATGGATTCGAGTTTAGAGCACTAAAATAGTATTTTAGCCCTATAAACCTTGCCATGGCAAAGAAATTATCCAGTTTAGAAGATCTAGCTAAAATTCAATTCGAGAACCTAGCGCCCGACCCTGAAGGCTATAGCGCTCCAGAAGATGAATTTGTAGCACAACAACTCGAAGCCCACTTTAGCAACAAAGGGCGTGCAGGAAAAACAGTCACAGTAATTAAAGGGTTTGAAGGAGACGCTGCCGATTTAAAAGCATTGGCAAAAACCTTAAAAAATGCGGTGGGAGTTGGCGGCACCATCAAAAATGGGGAAATCATCATTCAAGGGAATTACCGCGATAAAATAATGGCCTTATTGCAAGATATGGGGCACAAAGTAAAACGTGTGGGCGGGTAAAACGCCACAATTCGTACTTCGTTCCTGTATCACCAATCAATTGCTGTTTTACCCTTAGATTTTAAATACGCATTGCATTGACTAAAGTGTTTATTTCCGAACCAAAAACCTCTATTGGCACTTAAAGGCGAAGGGTGCCCGCTGCTTAAAATCAAGTGTTTACTGCTGTCAATTAATTTAATTTTCTTTTTGGCATAGCCGCCCCACAAAAGAAACACCACCCCTTCTTTATGGCTAGAAATGGTTTGTATCACGCGATCCGTAAAATGCTCCCAGCCTTGTTTTTGATGACTCCCTGCGGCATGTGCACGAACACTAAGGGTTGCATTCAACAAAAACACCCCTTGCGCAGACCACCGCAGGAGATTCCCACTTTCAGGATAGGGAACACCTAAATCTGTTTCTATTTCTTTAAAGATATTGACCAAAGAAGGTGGATGAGCAACCCCCTCGGGAACAGAAAAAGACAAGCCATGCGCTTGCCCTGGGCCATGATAAGGGTCTTGCCCTAACACAACCACTTTCACCGCTTCAAAAGGACAGGCATTAAACGCTTCGAAAATTAAATTTCCAGGAGGAAAACAGCGGTGGGAACGGTACTCGTGTTTTACAAAATCTACAAGCGCTTTAAAATCAGGCTGAGAAAAGGCTGAGGCTAATTTTTTTTCCCAAGAAGGATGTATTTGAACCCGCATGAATTTATGTACTTTTGTAAGGCTAATGTAAGAAAAATTTATCCTTGAAAATTCCAGAGAAATCCCTCTTAGACCTTGAATTTGATACTGTTTTAAGCCAAGTAGGTGCCCACTGCATTACCCCTATGGGAAAAGAGGCTATTGCCGCCATAAAGCCTACTGATGTTGAAGAAGACATAGTAAAAGAACTCACCTTAGTTTCTGAATTTCGCGCTTCATTCGACAACGATAACCGCATTCCCAATCACGGATTCGACGATTTATCAGCCGACATGAGCCTGCTTAAAATTGAGAATAGTGTACTCGAAATCGAGGGATTTCGACGCATTGCGGCAGCCAATGAAACAACAAACATTCTCCTAAAATTCTTTAAAAAATTCAAAGAATACTACCCCGAGTTAAACCAACTTGGCGCGCAGATAGAGGTCACCAAAATCCCAAAAGAAAAAGTAGACGCAGTAATCGATCGTTTTGGGGATATTCGCAACAACGCCTCAGAAGACTTATACCGTATTCGAAAACAAATCAACAGCGTTCGTTCTAAGATAGGGCAAAGCTTTCAACGTGCGTTGGGGCATTATACCGGTGCTGATTATCTAGACGATATCCGTGAAACAGTTGTTGACAACAAACGTGTGTTAGCAGTTAAGGCCATGTACCGCCGCAAAGTGAAAGGAGCGATTATGGGGAGCTCTAAAACAGGAAGCATTGTCTACATTGAGCCAGAAACCACCTTGCAGTATTCGCGCGAGCTAAATAACCTAAACTTTGAAGAACACGAAGAAATTCAAAAGATTCTAAAAGAATTAACCGCTTTTTTTCAGCCCTATCGCTCCCTTTTCAAGCACTACCAAAATTATTTAACACAAATCGATAGTGTTTATGCCCGAGCGGTCTATGCAAAAAGCATTAATGGCCTCTTACCCATTATTTCTAAATCCCGAGAAATAGAATTGATTGATGCCTACCACCCCCTCCTCTACCTTAATCATCAAGCAGAAAACAAAGCGACCTATCCGCAAGACATTGTCCTGCGCCAAGAACACCGCATTATAGTCATTTCTGGACCTAACGCCGGCGGAAAAAGCATTACCCTAAAAACCGTAGGGCTATTGCAACTCATGTTGCAAAGCGGAATGTTGATTCCTGTGCACGAACGTTCTCGGGTGTGTTTCTTTGGTCAGGTGATAACAGATATCGGTGACAATCAGTCCATCGAAAACCATCTGAGCACCTATTCCTATCGTCTCAAGAACATGAAGTACTTCTTGCGGAAATGCAATGCTAAGACCCTTTTTTTAATTGATGAATTTGGAACAGGGTCTGATCCTGAACTTGGTGGGGCCTTGGCAGAAGCATTTTTAGAAGAATTTTACAACCGCGAAGCCTACGGTATCATTACTACCCACTACGCTAACCTTAAGGTATTGGCCAACGAACTGCCCCATATGACCAATGCCAACATGCAGTTTGACAACCGAACCTTAGAACCTGTCTTTAAACTCATTATGGGAGAAGCCGGAAGCTCATTTACCTTTGAAGTTGCCCAAAAAAACGGAATCCCCTATAGCCTTATTAATCGCGCAAAAAAGAAAATTGAACGTGGAAAAGTACGGTTTGATGCAACCATCGCAAAATTGCAAAAAGAACGCAAGCAGATGATGGATACTGGCGCTTCACTGAAAGCCAAAGAAAGCAAAGCTGAAAAAGAAGGGGAAAAACTAGAACAGCTCAACCAAAAAATGAAAGCAAAGTTGAGCAGTTATCAAGAACTCTATGACCACAATCAACGCATGATCGTTATAGGAAACCGATTGAATGACATTGCTGATCGTTACTTCGACAATGGCAAAAAACGTCCTTTAATTGCCGATTTACTTCGTTTGGTAGAAACGGAGAATGCTAAGCGAAAAAAGAAATCTGCTGCTGAAAAACGCAAAGAACGCGAAACAAAGAAAAAAGCAGAGGCCGAGACACAAAAAGCCATTGTAGAAATTAGAAAAGAAAAAAAGAAAAAGAAAGCAGCTCCTAAACCTGAGCCGGTAAAACCTAAAATAGACTTCAAGGTTGGCGATCAAGTGCGTTTATTCGATGGAAAATCAGTAGGTACAATAGATGCCATTGAAAAGCGCAAAGCGGTGGTCAATTATGGTGTTTTCACCACCCAAGTAAACCTAGAAGCACTCGATCTGGTACAAGCAGCCAAAAAGGCTAAGTGACGCCTTTTAACGATCTTTTTTCGAAAACCCTATGAATTGTAATGGGTCAACTAAACCACCCTGATTAAACATACACGATACATTCTAGGATTATTGATTACCTTGAACACATGAAACAATTCCTTACTTGCTTACTGATCATATCTATGCAATGGACATACGCACAAGATTGGGCACAACTCAATCGGTACCAAAAAGAAAATGAAGCCTTAGACAAATCGTCAATAGATGTCGTTTTTTTAGGCGATAGCATTACCGAGGGCTGGCCACAGTTTCATCCTCAATTTTTCACATCGAATCCCTTTGTTGGACGAGGAATTGGGGGTCAAACCACCCCGCAAATGCTCCTGCGCTTTCGGCAAGACGTTATTGCACTAGAACCCCGAAAAGTGGTGCTTCTAGCAGGAATTAATGATATAGCGCAAAACACAGGGCCCATTTGCGTTGATCAAATCATGGACAACATAAAATCTATGACAGAGCTCGCCGCTGCTCATGCCATAGAAATGGTGATATGTAGTGTTTTACCGGCCAACAGTTTTCCTTGGCGCCCAGAGATAATTCCCACTCAATTGGTGATCGATTTGAACGAAAAACTAAAAGCTTATGCCAATGAAAATAATTTAATTTATGTGGACTATTATACAGCTATGGTAGACCAAAAAGGGGGGTTAAAAGCACACTTAGGATATGATACCGTGCACCCTAACAGTGAAGGTTACACCGTGATGGAAAATGTACTGTCTAATCACCTTCCAATAAATCATGAGTAACGAAAGAAAAAACCACTGGGAAACAATCTACACTGAAAAAAGCCCAGCACAGGTAAGTTGGACACAAAGTACCCCAACCGCTAGCTTAAACCTAATAAACGCCACTAAATTACCGCTAGATGCCCCAATAATTGATGTTGGCGGTGGGGAAAGTATGCTGGTGGATCACCTTTTAGATTACGGCTATAAAGACATTACTGTACTTGATATTTCGGGCAATGCCTTGTCGCGTTGCCAAAAACGTTTGGGTGCGCGTGCAAAAAACGTGCATTGGATTGAAGCTGACATTACTGCTTTTCACCCCCAGCGAAACTATGCGCTTTGGCACGATAGAGCGGTATTTCATTTTCTTACCACAGAAGAAGACAAAGCAGCATACAAAAGACTGGTGGCAAACCATGTATCGCGCGCATTGGTATTGAGCACCTTCTCGCTTGACGGCCCGCTAAAGTGCAGCGGTTTGCCCATTTGCCAATACAACGCAGAAGGTTTGCAAGCCTTATTCGCTCCCCACTTTGAGCTCGTGCAAAGCCATGAAGAACTACATCACACACCATTCAATACGACTCAGGCATTTGTCTACACCCAATTTAAGGTGAAAGCCATTGAATAATTTTTATGTACATTGTAATATATTAATACAAAGAAATGAATAAAAAGCTCCTTTTCTTCTTCCGCATTGTTATTGCAGTTATTCTCCTTCAAACCCTTCGGTATAAATTTTTAGCACATCCTGACAGTGTGTACATATTTACAACTTTAGGGCTAGAACCCTATGGCCGCATTGGAATAGGTGTTATGGAGCTTATCGCTAGTGTTTTGCTGTTTCCAAAACGTACGGTTTGGTTGGGCGCTTTACTTAGCGTTGGTTTAATGGCGGGTGCACTTTTTTCGCATCTCACCCAACTGGGCATTGAAGTTAAAAATGACGGAGGCACCCTCTTCTTTATGGCTTTAGTGACCTGGATTCTCGGTCTCATTGTTTTATGGGACGAACGTAAAAATATTCCCTTTATCAACTAAAATTCACTACTTATGTCAACTTCTCAAGCTCCCAAATGGTTTAAGGTAGTCGTTGTTTTGGCGCTACTTTGGAACCTAATGGGTAT
>WTJU01000027.1:8119-13876 GCA_011526285.1 Candidatus Arcticimaribacter sp. | reverse complement strand
TTCACCGAAGCTGTAGCGGTCTACGGTAATGAGGCCTATGGTATGCCCTTAGTTGTAATTATAGTAGCATTCCTCCTACTGCGATTATCCAAAAAAGGTATTGCAAACGGTTATTTACGCTAGTCGTTTAGCTTTCCTATTGATTTTCCTACAAGCATAGAAACTGCCGCATCGCCGGTAACATTTACAATGGTGCGGCACATGTCTAGCGGACGGTCTATTGCAAAAATTAAGGCTAAACCTGCTTCAGGAATACCGGCTTGTGCCAAAACAATTACCAGCATTACAATACCGGCACTAGGAACCGCTGCGGTACCAATTGAGGCTAAAGTAGCGGTGAAAATTATTCCTAACTGGGCGGATAGGCTCAAGTCTAAACCAAAGGCTTGAGCAATAAAAACAGCGGCTACTCCTTGGTAAACACTGGTACCGTCCATATTGATGGTTGCCCCAATGGGAAGAACAAAACTGGTGACTTCTTTGTCTACCCCTAAATTTTCTTCTACGCACTCCATAGTAACAGGCAATGTTGCCGCACTAGAACTGGTAGAAAAGGCCAACAATTGGGCAGGCGCAATTCCTTTGAAAAAACGTGCAGGATTTCTTCCTGTAAATAACTTTACGATTAACGCATAAACCAAAATCATAGCCGCTAATCCTAGTAGCAAGGTTATGGCATACAACGCCAAAGCTTGAAAGAGTTCTAAACTAGGGGCTTCTACCACCAAAGCGGCTAAAAGCGCAAACACCCCATAAGGAGCTACAGACATTATCATATCGATAAGCTTCAAGATAATGGCATTAAAGGAATCAAAAAATGCTTTTACGGGATGGGCTGTTTCTTCTGGCAATAAAATCATTCCGATTCCAAAAAACAATGCAAAAAATATGATTTGCAACATATTGCGGTTGCTGGTAGCTGCCGCAAAAATATTCGAAGGAACAATATCTACCAATGCTTGTAATGGCCCTGCTTCACGCTGTTTGGCGGCGGCTTCGCGTTTTTGATCTGCATCAGTAGCATAGGCCTCTACCAATTCTTGACGGGTATCTACAGAAATTGATTTTCCCGGTTGAATGGTATTCACCAAAATAAGACCAATGGTTACAGCAATTAAAGTTGTCGTAACGTAGGTCAAAATAGTACGGCCTCCCATTTGTGAAAGCTTAGAAATGTCTTGCAAGTCTGATACCCCCTTAATTAAAGAAGCTAAAATTAAAGGAATAGCGATGAGCTTCAATAAATTAATGAAAATGGTACCGAAAGGCTTAATGTAATCTGCTGTAAAAGCGGCTCCCCCATCAATGAAAGAAGCAACCAGTCCAAAAACAACCCCTAAGGCCATTCCAATTAAGATTTTCCAATGTAAGGCTATATTTCTCATGTTTTATAGTTTATTCGTTCTGCGTATCAATTCGTAATCTGCAATCACTAGAGCGGCCATAGCTTCTACTATGGGTACTGCTCGAGGAACAACACAGGGATCATGTCTGCCTTTACCTTGCATGGTGACTTTCTCTCCTTTGTTGTTAATGGTCTCTTGTGCTTGCATGACCGTTGCAACTGGTTTAAACGCTACGTTAAAATAAATATCCATTCCATTTGAAATTCCACCCTGTATCCCCCCTGAACGGTTAGACTGAGTGGTACCGTCTGCATTAAAAGGGTCGTTGTGTAGACTTCCTTTTGTTTGTGCCCCGGCAAATCCGCTACCATATTCAAAGCCTTTTACTGCGTTAATAGACAGCATGGCTTTACCCAATTCGGCATGTAGCTTGTCAAAAGCGGGTTCCCCCAAACCTACGGGAACATTTTGAATCACACAAGTAATAATTCCCCCAACGGTATCACCTTCTTTGCGTATTTGACGAATATACGCTTCCATTTCTGCGGCCTTCTTAGGGTCTGGACAACGCACAGGATTTTTTTCTATTTCATTGAAATCCAATTCGGTATAAGGTTGTTCTAAACGAATAGGACCTACTGCAGATACAAAGGCGTTAAACGTAATACCCTGTAAGAATTGTTTTGCAATGGCTCCTGCTACCACGCGGCTAGCTGTTTCTCTGGCCGAACTTCTCCCACCTCCGCGGTAGTCGCGAAAACCATACTTTTGATCGTAAACATAATCGGCATGCGAAGGACGATAGCTGTCTTTAATATGACTGTAATCGTGTGATTTTTGATTGGTATTGTGAATGGCAAAACCAATGGGTGTCCCCGTCGTTTTTCCCTCAAACAAACCCGAGTAAAAGCTTACTTCATCCGGTTCTTTACGTTGCGTTACGATGGCCGATTGGCCGGGTTTACGCCGGTCTAAATCGTGCTGTATGGCCGCAAGATCAAGCGAGATCCCTGCCGGACATCCATCAATTACACCACCAATGGCTGCGCCATGTGATTCTCCAAAAGTCGTTACGCTAAATAGTTTTCCAAACTGGTTTCCTGCCATGGGTAAAATTTGTCACAAATATAATTCAATTTATGACTAAATATTTTTCACTATTTGTGTTTAAAAATCACACAGCGAGTTTTTGCAAGAACTTGGCTAATGAATTAGTGTCATTTTCAATAGTTATCTCTGAGAATGTATAAACTCTGAGTCTACATCACAAAATTCATCACCAACTACATAGTTAGTTGTATCTCTTAAATTTAGATAGGAAGTTCCATCATCAAAGTGTAAGGAATAAATTCCCCCATTACCAATGATACGAGCTATTGTTTTAAACTGGGTCTCTTCTTTTTGACATGCATTTATGATTAAAAGAAAACTTATTAAAACTAATTTTTTCAATGTGCATGATTTAGGGGTTTATTTTCTAAAACTAAATTTTAGTCGGATTTCAGGATTTAAATTGTGAAAACGATAAATTATTATTTCATTTTCATCAATAATTTCACCTGTTATAATCGTTTCACTATTAAAATCATCTACAAGTATTTGATTTTCAATAGCTCTTATTTTCATTGTTTCGGAGCGTTCGTGACAAAAAGTAGTTTCTTCATCGTTCCAAGGAAAATAGCTAGTCCATATTACACGATCAGTGGTGTAAACGTGAATTTGTTCTGTTTCTTCACAATGATCAATTTTGTGAGATAAATCGATTTTTGTAGATGATTCAAAGCGTTCAACACTTTCTATCTGCCAAGTTCCAGTCAATATAGACTCGTCAAATATTCTAGGTGGGTCGTTTGATTCTTCTTTACTACAACTAATAAAAAATAGGATAATACATCCCCATAGGGTAGGTTTCATAAGTAGGATTTTTGGGTAGCCAAATATAATAAAATGATTTTAAGCGATGTAGATTTTTAAAAGCACCCAGAGTTATTCCTGCTGTTTGTGTATTTTTGCTCTATGAAAAAAATAACGCTTTTAGTACCAGCCCTACTCCTTTCACTTGCTAGCTGTACCACCGTTGAGAAAAACACATTTATTTTAAACGGTTCTACTGATTTAGAAGACGGAAAAAAAATATTTCGTGTACAAGCAAATGCCGCTGGACAGCCTATAACGATTGATACCGCTACGGTAGACAAAGGAAAATTTAGCCTAAAAGGAGCGATCAGTCAAATTGACGTTAATTTTTTATTTGTAGAAGGAACGCAAGTTAATGTTCCGTTTATCCTAGAAGAAGGTGAGATAAAAGCAACCCTGTATAAAGACAGCCTCTCTGTGGTTAAATTAGGAGGTACATCTTCTAACGAAGATTTAAATGTGTACCGTAAGGAAACCCAAAACTTAGCCCGTGCCATGAATGATATAATTCAAGAGGCACAAGAAGCCAATCGTTTGGGAGACAACCTTCTCGCACAAGACCTACAACAACAATATACCGACCTGCAAACGCAACTCAGCGAATACGAAACAGCTTTTGTGACCACCAATACCGATTCTTACATCTCGGCATTAATCTTAGAGCGTTTTTTAAATCAAAAAACCATGCCTAAGGACAAGGTGAAAGAATTATTTGCAACCTATTCAGAGCGGATTCGAAGCAGCAAATCTGGGCTCAATATTTCTAATAGTATTAATGCACCCGTAAACCCTACAGCCATTGGTGAAATTGCTCCGCTATTTGAAGGGCCAACGCCAACGGGAGAACGTATAGCCCTTGAAAGTTTAAGAGGAAAAGTGACCATTATTGATTTTTGGGCTTCTTGGTGTCGCCCTTGTCGCATTGAAAACCCCAATTTGGTTCGTCTTTACAAGCGTATGCATGACAAAGGATTAGAAATCATTGGTGTTTCGCTAGACCGCAACAAAGCGAGCTGGGAACGTGCCATTGCAGACGATGGATTGAACTGGAATCATGTTTCTAACCTGCAATACTGGTCAGACCCAATTGCACAGCTTTACGGGGTACGTGCTATACCTGCAGCCTTTGTGTTGGACCGTGAAGGGAGAATTGTAGCTAAAAATTTACGTGGTGCACAGTTAGACGCTAAGATTGAAGAATTGTTGGCCAACTAAAAGCCTTGTTTTCGAAACAGTATAAAGCCCGCAACTACCGTTACCACAACCAGTAAAACAAGGGTAAATAACGACTTCTGAAAGACAAAAGGGTCGAACACCAAAGTACATAAAATCCCACCTAAAGCCCCGCCAAAATGGGCAGTATGCCCTATACTATCACGTTGTGCTCGCATGCCAAACAGGGTGTAGATTAAATAGCCCACACCAAACACATAGGCCGGCATAGGAACAGGGAAAAAGATAAACGCCAACTTCATGTCTGGAAACATCAAAATACAGCTGTAAACAACCCCCATAATGGCCCCGCTTGCACCTACTGCGGTATAATAAGGGTTTTGTCGGTGATAATAGAGCGCCAATAAATTCCCTAAGATTAGGCTGATGAAATAAAGCAAGATAAAATTCACATTCCCCAAGCCATACACCACATTTCCACCAAAAATAAAGAGCGTAAACATGTTAAAGAACAAATGATTTACATCAACATGAATAAAACCTGCAGAGATCAAGCGGTACTGTTCTCCTAACTGTACAGCTTTTACATTGAATTTTAACCGATTGAATAGTAAACCGTCTTTAAAGGCACGGAAACTCAAAAGTATGTTAATGAGCAATAGAAGTAGAATAAGCGGTGGTAAACCGGGCATAGCAGTTGTTTTGTCTCAAATATAGCTATATTTGCCTCAAATTTAAGCCCAGTGCAACTGCTTGTATTTCTCATCGCCTATCCCCTATTAATGGCGGTTTCCCTACTGCCCTATCCTTTGCTTTATGCTTTTTCCGACCTGTTGTGTTTTTTGCTGCATCGTGTCGTTAAATTCCGTCGTAAAGTAGTACGTCTCAATCTTCAACTTGCCTATCCTGAGTTAAGCGATGAAGCGCGAAGCGCTATTGAGAAAGGTTTCTATAAAAACCTCTGTGATGTATTCCTGGAAATGGCAAAAAACCTTACGATTTCTGAAAAGGAAATAAAAAAACGCTTCGTGTTTAAAAACATGGAACTAATCAATGCGCATGAGAAAAATGGGCAAAGCACCATCTTATTACTCGGGCATTATTCCAATTGGGAAGGTATGCTAAGCATTGGCTACCACTTAATGGGTAAAGGCTATGGTGTTTATGCCCCGTTGTCGAATAAATATTTCAATCGTTTAATCTCAAAATCACGCGAAAAGCACAAGGCCTATTTGCTTTCCCGTTTTGAAACCATGGCGTTTATTCGTGAAAACGAAAAAAAAGGAAATTATGCCCTCTATGGCTTTATTAATGACCAATC
>WTJU01000027.1:0-8019 GCA_011526285.1 Candidatus Arcticimaribacter sp. | reverse complement strand
TTTAAGCACCGCAATAGGGTGCCTATTGACGAGCAATAAGCAATAATTCATCGGAAAAACGCTGGCAAAGCGCGTCGGCTGTCGCTTGGCTATTGGCCTCTGTATATACACGAATAATGGGTTCTGTGTTTGATTTTCGTAAGTGTACCCAGCTTGAATCAAAATCTATTTTCACTCCGTCTATTGTCAAAGGCTGATGGCTTTTATAACGCTCTTCCATAGCCTTAAGCACGGCATCTACATCAATTTCAGGAGTCAAAGCGATTTTCCCCTTCCCCATAAAATATTGAGGATAGGAAGCCCTTAAAACAGATACTGCACATTTGCGTTCTGTTAGTAGCGATAAAAACAAAGCGATACCAATTAAAGCATCACGCCCATAATGTAGTTGAGGGTCGATAATACCACCATTACCCTCTCCTCCTATTACGGCCTTTTTTTCTTTCATCTTGGCCACAACATTCACCTCACCTACAGCAGATGCAAAGTACTCACCTCCAGCAGCTTCTGTTACATCACGTAAAGCCCTAGTTGAGGAAAGGTTGGAGACTGTATTCCCAGGTGTTTTACTCAAAACATAGTCTGCACAGGCCACTAGCGTATATTCTTCGCCAAACATCTCCCCTGTTTCATCCATAAAGGCGAGACGATCAACATCAGGGTCCACAACGATACCAAAATCTGCTCCTTTTTCTACCACTACTTTGGCCAAATCGCCCAAATGTTCTTTAAGCGGCTCAGGATTGTGTGGGAAATGCCCCGTTGGTTCGCAATAAAGCGGATGATAATTAACGCCTAAAGCCGCTAACAAAGCAGGAATAGCAATTCCTCCGGTAGAATTAACTCCGTCTACTACCACATTAAAATTGGCGTTTTTAATGGCGTCAACTTGTACCAAAGGATGGTTTAAAACAGCTTCTATATGTGAGGCAATGGCTGTATCTACACGAGTTACATGGCCTAGATTGTCTACATTGGCAAAATAAAATGCCGCTGTTTCTACCAAACGAAGAATTTCAGCACCGGCTGCGGCATCTAGGAATTCTCCCTTTTCGTTTAATAACTTTAAAGCATTCCATTCTTTGGGGTTGTGGCTAGCTGTGAGAATTATACCACCCTGCGCCTGCTGCTCTACCACAGCCATTTCAACCGTTGGTGTAGTTGAGAGGTCTAAATCAATTACATCAATCCCTAAACCAACAAGGGTGTTAACCACTAAACTCTGAATCATGCTTCCGGATAGTCGTGCGTCACGTCCGATAACAATTTTTACAGGAGTTGCTTGCGTGTTGGCAAGTATATAACTCCCATAGGCTGCAGCAAATTTAACTGCATCAATTGGGGTAAGGTTATCTTCGGGTTTTCCGCCAATTGTTCCGCGAATACCAGAGATGGACTTAATTAATGTCATTGATTCAATTTTGGTTAAAGATAAACATACTTACTGCGATTTACACATTTTTCAAACAAAGAAAACCTACCTTTGCAGCATGAATTTTCTTGCCCATATTCACCTTTCAGGAACCGACAAAAACCTCCGTTTTGGCAACTTTATTGCCGATGGGATTCGCGGCAAAGAAATTGAAAACTACCCCCAAGAAATACAGGTGGGAATTCACCTGCATAGAGCCATTGATACTTTTACCGATAGCCACCCTACGTTTAGAGCACATTGCAAGCTTTTAAGCCCCGATCACGGGCATTATGCACGTGTTATTATGGATGTGGTTTACGACCATTTACTCGCTGAAAATTGGCAGCAATTTGACCCAACACCTTTAACAGATTTTGCAGCTACTTTCTACAGTGAAACCACAAGCCATAAAGCAAAGATACCCGTGAAAATGCAACGTTTGTTTCACCTCATGCAAGAACAGAATTGGTTGGTAGAATATGCTGCAGTAGAAGGGCTAGAACGGATATTATATCATATGAGTAAGCGCACATCCTTCCCCTCTGCATTTCAAAAAGCTGTACCAATCATCGTAGAGCAAAAGGACCGCTTATTTCCAGAATTTAAATCCTTCTATACTGAATTGCAAGCGCATTGCAAGAATCACCTTCAATTCATTACATAGTTAAAAGAAGATTCGTTAGATTTAGGGATTAATTTTTTAAGAATGAAAAAAGCAGGTCTTTTCATGCTTATCGCTGCATTTATTGCATGCCAAGCACCAAAACAACAAGAGATTCAAGCTGCTGTAGTTTCTGCCCGCATAGAGGCTTCTGAAGCAGGAAAAACAGTTATGCAACAAGGAGGAAATGCGTATGATGCCATGGTTGCCACAAGCTTTGCCTTAACCGTTGTTTATCCCGTTGCTGGAAACATTACAGGAGGTGGATTTTTTGTTTATCGTTCTGCAGAGGGCGAAGTTGGCAGCTTAGACTACCGAGAAATGGCCCCCTTGGGTGCACACAAAGATTTATATCTCGATGAAAATGGCAATGTGATTCCCAAACTAAGCACCGTTGGTGGTATGGCAGTTGGAATTCCTGGTGCTGTTGCCGGAATCCTTGAAGTGCATAAGAAAATGGGTACGCTTCCGCTAAAACAACTCATGCAGCCCGCGATAGACCTCGCCGAAAAGGGCTATGTTGTTACAGAAAAACAAGCCAAGAGTTTTAAAAAGTATAGTGAATTGTTTGTAGAAGTAAATGGTAAGGATACCTTCTTTGCGCAGGGGCATCAAGCAGGCGATACCATTGTTAACCCTGCACTAGCAAAAACACTTAGAGCAATTGCTGAAAAAGGGAACGAAGGTTTTTATGACGGTTGGGTAGCACAAGCCATGGTAAATAAAACCCAAGCAACAGGCGGTATTTTAAGCTTAGAAGATTTAAAAGCCTACTCTCCTAGATGGCGAGAACCCGTCCAGTTCAGTTATAAAGACTTAAACCTTATTTCTATGGGGCCTCCATCCAGCGGCGGCATATGCCTAGCGCAATTAATGCAGATGGTTGAACCCTACGATTTAAAGGCCATGGGACACAATAGTCCTGAAGCAATGCATGTAATGGTAGAAGCAGAACGACGTTCCTATGCCGACCGTGCGCACTTTCTTGGAGATCCAGATTTTGTCACCATACCACAAGACCACCTCTTAGATAAAACCTATGCCAACGAACGCATGCAAAATTTCTCAACTGACAAGGCAACCTTGTCTTCTGAAGTTTCACATGGCGATATTATTGTGGTAGAACGCGACGAAACCACCCATTTCTCAATTGTCGACAAAGAAGGAAATGCAGTTTCGGTAACCACCACTCTTAATGGTGCCTACGGATCGAAAGTATTTGTAGATGAACTCGGCGTTTTTATGAACAACGAAATGGATGATTTTAGCAGCAAACCCGGCACGCCAAATATGTTTGGTTTAACCGGAAGTAAAGCCAATAGCATTGCCCCTAAAAAACGTATGCTTAGCTCAATGACCCCAACCATTGTAGAAAAAAATGGTGACCTATACATGGTCGTTGGTACACCGGGAGGGTCAACCATAATCACCTCAGTTTTTCAAACCATATTAAACGTATATGAACACGGTATGGAAATGCAAGAAGCTGTAGATGCCCCTCGCTTTCACCACCAATGGTTACCCGATATTGTTGTGCTAGAACCCGATTCTTTTGAAAACACAGTAGTAGAGGAACTAAAATCTAAAGGACACACGATTGAGGCAAAATATTCCCGAATTATTGGAAAAGTTGATGCCATACATAAAAATGAAAAAGGACAATTATCAGTAGGTGCAGACACCAGAGGTGATGATGCAGCAGCTACCTTTTAATTCCTTTTTTGCTGAAGAGAAAAATGACAGAAGAAAATTGTATTGAGGTACAGGGCGCACGCGTTCACAACCTAAAAAATATTGACGTTAAAATTCCTAGGGACGAACTAGTTGTTATCACTGGGCTTTCTGGAAGTGGAAAATCATCTCTCGCTTTTGATACCATTTATGCCGAGGGACAGCGCCGCTACATGGAAACCTTTTCTGCTTACATTCGTCAGTTCTTGGGGAATTTAGAACGTCCAGAGGTAGATAAAATTGATGGGTTATCTCCCGTGATTGCCATTGAACAAAAAACAACCTCAAAAAGTCCACGTTCTACCGTTGGTACCATTACAGAACTCTATGATTTCCTTCGGTTAATGTATGCGCGTATGGGTACTGCTTACAGTCATGTAACTAACCAGAAAATGGTGAGTTATACTGATGAACAAATCGTAGATCTTATCCTCCAAGACTATGAAGGCAGGAAAGTCGTTCTTATGGCACCTATAATTAAAGCACGCAAGGGGCACTACCGTGAATTGTTTGACAACTTATCGCGACAAGGCTTCATGAAAGTAAGAGTTGATGGTGTCATTGTAGACCTAACGCCCGGCATGAAGGTAGACCGATACAAAACCCATGACATTGAATTGGTGGTTGATCGCATGAAGATTGGCACTACAGAAAGTAGCATAAAACGCTTAGAGGAATCAATGGTTGCAGCCATGTATCAGGGCGATGAAAGTTTGATGGTTCTCGACATGGAGACCAACAAATCACGCTATTTTAGTCGAAGCCTTATGTGCCCAACATCAGGCATCTCCTACCCTGCTCCAGAGCCTAACTCCTTCTCTTTTAACTCTCCAAAAGGAATGTGTGAAAGTTGCAAAGGCTTGGGGGTAGAACATGTTATCAATGTCGATAAAATAATTCCTGACCGCTCACTTTCTGTCGCACAAGGCGGAATTAAACCCTTGGGAAATAAGAAAACCAGTTGGGGATATCGACAAATTGAAACCATTGCCAAACGATATAATTTTAGTCTAAACGATCCTATTTCTTCCCTACCGGAAAAAGCACTTGAAGTAATTCTCAATGGCGGTAATGAAAGTTTTTCGGTTGCTTCAAAATCCCTTGGGGTGACCCGTAAATACAAAATAGATTATGAGGGAATTGCCAATTTCATTAAACACCAACACCAAGAAGCAGATTCTACCAGCCTTAAACGATGGGCAGGAGAATATATGGATCAGCAATTATGCAACAACTGCAAAGGCACTCGCTTAAAAAAAGAATCGCTCAACTTTTTGGTCGATGAAAAATCGATTGCAGAGGTAGCCCAAATGGACCTCAATGAGCTGTACCAATGGATTATCGACCTTCCCAAGAAACTATCGGCCAATGAGCTTAAAATTGGCGAAGAAATAATCAAAGAAATCAAAGCAAGGACTAAGTTTTTACTCAATGTAGGGTTGAATTACTTGGCTTTGAATCGTTCTTCTAAATCCCTATCGGGTGGAGAAGCTCAACGCATTCGTTTGGCAACACAAATTGGCTCACAATTAGTGGGTGTGCTTTACATTCTTGATGAACCCAGCATAGGCCTACACCAACGCGACAATGAACGTTTAATTAACTCCCTATGCGAGCTTAGAGACATAGGAAACTCTGTAGTTGTGGTAGAACATGACAAAGACATGATTGAACGGGCCGATTATGTGATTGATCTTGGCCCCTACGCAGGAAACAACGGTGGTGCTATCATTTCTAAGGGAAAACCCTCAGCTATTATTAGCGATAATTCACTCACTGCGGCCTATTTAACTGGGAAAAAGAACATCCATATACCTACCACCAGAAGAAGTGGTAATGGCGAAAAACTACTCCTTAAAGGATGCACAGGGAATAACCTTAAAAACGTTAACCTAACCCTCCCGCTAGGATGTATGATTGGAGTTACAGGTGTTTCTGGTAGTGGGAAATCTACCTTAATTAACGAAACACTCTACCCTATTTTGAATGCGCATTATTACAATGGGGTAAAGAAACCACTTCCCTACACCTCAATCAAAGGACTCAATCATCTAGACAAAGTGGTTGACGTAAATCAAAGTCCAATTGGAAGGACGCCACGCTCGAATCCTGCGACCTACACAGGTGTTTTTAGCGAAATTAGAACCCTATTCACCAAAACTCCAGAAGCCCAAATTAGAGGGTATAAACCGGGTCGTTTTAGTTTTAATGTGAGTGGTGGACGTTGTGAAACCTGTATGGGTGGTGGGCTAAAAGTAATAGAAATGAACTTTCTGCCTGATGTATATGTTGAGTGTGAAAGCTGTCAAGGAAAGCGATTTAATCGAGAAACCCTAGAAGTGCGCTACAAAGGGAAATCTATTGCTGATGTTCTTCAAATGACCATCGATGAAGCTTGTGAATTGTTTGAAGCCATCCCTAAAATTTACAGAAAACTAAAAACACTACAAGATGTTGGTCTTGGCTACATAACGCTGGGGCAATCATCTACTACCCTCTCTGGTGGGGAAGCACAACGCATAAAACTAGCCACCGAGCTTTCTAAACGCGATACGGGCAACACCCTCTATATTCTAGATGAGCCCACTACTGGTTTGCATTTTGAAGACATCCGTGTTTTACTGGAAGTGCTCAATCATTTGACCGATAAAGGCAATACCGTTTTGATTATTGAACACAATCTCGATGTTATTAAACAAGTTGATTATATTATAGACATTGGTCCAGAAGGTGGTAAAGGCGGTGGTAAAATTATAGCTGAAGGAACCCCAGAGGATATTTTAAACATCAAGAAGAGTCACACCGCACGATTCTTGAAAAAAGAATTTGAAGCTTATGAAAACCTACAACAAAAAAGACTTTAAGCCCAAAAAGAGAGACGCATGGTCTGTCTTTAAAATCATGGGGGAATTTGTAAATGGCTACGAGCAACTTAGTGCAGTTGGTCCTTGCGTTTCAATTTTTGGTTCTGCTCGAACTCCTGCAAATAGTCCACATTACACCCTTGGCGTAGAAGTAGCAAAAGCTATTGCTAGCAAAGGCTATGGAATTATAACAGGTGGAGGGCCCGGAATCATGGAAGCTGGAAACAAAGGAGCGCAAGAGGGAAATGCTGCCTCTATTGGTTTAAACATTGATTTACCGTTTGAACAATCGTCCAATCCCTATATAGACTACGAACACAATTTAAATTTTCAGTACTTTTTTGTTCGAAAGGTTATGTTCGTAAAATACGCTCAAGCCTTTGTAGTGCTCCCTGGAGGTGTTGGTACGCTTGATGAATTGTTTGAAGCATTGACCTTGGTACAAACCCATAAAATCAGAAAAATTCCGATCATTTTAGTAGAATCATCCTTTTGGAAAGGCTTAGTAGATTGGATGGAAAACACACTATTGGCCCAAGGAATGATAAGCAAGGACAATATGGATCTTTTTCATGTGGTAGACACCAAAGAAGAAGTACTCTCCATTATCGATAAATTTTACAGCACCGAAGACCTAAAGCCCAATTTTTAGTCGCATACATGATCAAAAAAGCTGCTGCTTTTATTGGATTTATACTCGCCCTAACGAGCCAAAGTTTTGCACAAAGTCTTCCTGAGTACGGAATTAAAGCCAAACTCAATCCTGTTTTGGGGGAAATTGAAGTAGAACAAAAAATCATTTTTAGGCATAGTGAAAACGCACCACTCCATGAGCTTTATTTAGCCGATTGGAATCACGCTTTCAGCTCAACCGAGAGTCCGTTAGCCAAGCGCTTAGTAGAAGAATATACCCGAAGCTTCTACCTCTCACAAAAATCAAAGCGAGGCGAAACAGTGATTCAATCACTCAAGATAAATGGAAAGGAAACCGCTTGGGAACGACCCACTACCCAAATTGACCAAATTCGTATCCCTTTAGAATCTCCCCTAAACAAGAATACTCCCCTGCGCATTGCTATAAACTATCGACTTAAACTACCAGACAGTAAATTTACAGGCTACGGGAAGCTAAATGAGCAAGCCTATGTACTAGAAAATACTTTTTTACGGATAGCGCGAAGGAATGATAATAAATGGGATTTAATCAGTCATTTAGACTTAGAAGACCACGCTGGTACAGCCGGAAATTTTGCTGTAGAATTTCACCTACCCAACACATTTAAAATCAATACTAACCTAAAAACCAAACGCGCAAAATTTGATGAAAATGGTGCGGTGTACACCTTTCA